>DTWD01000403.1 GCA_012963185.1 Acidobacteriota bacterium | reverse complement strand
TTGAACTTCTTTGTCAATCTTCAAAATCTTACCGTCAGGACCGATGATAAACGTCCAGCGAAATGGGACCGGACGCTCATCATTGATCACGCCATAAGCCGACGCAACGCCCTTGCCTGGATCACTAAGTAGCGGAAAGTCAGCATGAAGCGATTCGGCAAATTCTTTGTTCGTTTGAGGATCATCAATGCTAATCATGAAGTACTGAATATTGAATGTATTTAACTGGTCGCTGGAATCACGCAGCGACTTGCACTCAGCCGTTCAACCACCAGTGAACGCCTTTGGAAACCACGCCAACACCACTGTCGTCCCCTTGTACTGAGCAAGGCTGTGTGTATTTCCGTCGGTACCTGGTAATTCAAAAGCCGGTGCATCGTCGCCCACTTCCAGCCCTTGCGCTGATACCGTAATCGCACTAAACGCAAATACAACTGCGACAAACAGGATAAAGAGTCCTTTCATCGTCTCCAACTCCTCCTAACTGGTCGCAAGCCCCCACCTGGAGCCTACAGCGTTACCAATGTATGCAACAGCTTACCTGAGAACGTTCTTCCCGGCTAGCCAAACACTCCGTAGCCGCGCATAACCTATACGGACTAATCTCACGTCATAACCACCCTGCGCTACTTATTAATACACAATAATTTTACTTAAGAAGATTGACGCATGAGGCTTGGCCTCCATATGCTGGGAGTTCGGTGGATTGGCAAGATATTGCAGCTGGACTCGGTCTTTCAATAGCAATTGCGCTAGTAGTTGCACAGGTTGCCGCGCGATTGGTGAGATACACACTAGCGGCGGCTAGTGGTTCTCAGAATCGAAACCCTTTTAGTGAACCCATTACACGGCGTCCTATTCGTGTTGTCCGCGCTGTCGTCTTTTTCGTAATTCTTGGACTTGCAACCCGCCCCGTACTCAACTTGTTCAATGTTGATTTGACATTCGGCATCCCTCTTGAAGAACTAACTGCTTGGCTATTCGCCCAAGGGTTGCGTGTGGTTTTGATCGGACTGCTCGCATATTTCACGGTTCGTGTCGCAGCACTCGGCATCAGTCACTTCGAGGATATCGTCAGGTCACGGGCCGGAGACAACGCCGACAAGATTGAACTTGTCGAGCGTGTTCACACAATCAGTGGCCTGGTAACGAACGCCGTAAACATAATCGTTTTCAGTGCCGCCTCGCTAATGATGCTGCAAGAGTTAGGCGTCAACATCACACCGTTACTGACCGGTGCTGGAATCGCGGGGCTAGCAGTAGGATTCGGTGCGCAAAATCTAGTACGAGATGTAATTTCAGGGTTCTTTTTTATTCTTGAGGATCAAGTTCACGTCGGCGATGTCGTTGAAGTCAACGGCACCTCCGGCCTTGTAGAAGCCGTCAAACTACGAACCCTAGTTCTCCGGGATCTTTCAGGGACCGTCCATGTTGTACCAAACGGAGAAATCACGACACTGTCGAACAAAACAAAAGTATTCTCGTATGCAGTCCTCGACATCGGCGTCGCATACAAGGAAGACACCGACCATGTCTCTGCGGTACTACAGGATGTCGGAGCAGAACTTGAATCAGATTCAGACTTTAGTGACAGTATCTTGGCTTCATTAGAAATATTAGGAGTCAGCGAATTTGGTGATTCGGCCGTAGTCATCAAGATTCGGATAAAAACCCGCCCACTCAAGCAATGGATGATCGGAAGGGAACTACGACGTCGTATTAAGAAAGCATTCGATACCGAAGGTATCGAGATACCGTTTCCACATATGTCACTGTATTTCGGAGAGGCCAGCAAGCCCTTCCTTGCTCAGCAAGTAGAACCCAGAAGTCTGCCATCCTTCGAGAACACGAACCGCGAAATCCATTCGCCTAGCAAATCTCGAAAACGAGTGCGAACTGCTGATTCTGAGTCCGAATCAGACGGTGGTTTTGAATAACTGTTAGTGAACTAAACGGGTATTCGGAAACTGCGCAGGCCATCCGAACCAGAAGGCGCGTTGGGATGGAACCCGGACAAGAGGCTCAATACGAT
>DTWD01000402.1 GCA_012963185.1 Acidobacteriota bacterium | reverse complement strand
GGCCTTCGACTACAAAGAGTCGGCGGCGGCGCATCAACTCTGGGTCTGAGACACCCCTGGAATCTGAGACCCTTGGATCCTCGCTTCCGTCTATCCGGGTGACCAGCACGGCGCAATCGTATCGCTTTGAAAACTAGGTAGGATGAATCACGGAGCGCTTGCTCCGATGACGATCGAGAACCTCGAGTCCCAGCTTCTTGCTGAGATAGACCTTCGATTCTCGGTTGTCTTGTTCGTTTGGCTCGAGCTTGATCACATTAAATTCGAGATGATCGAGCGTCCCACGCATGCTGTAGAGTCGATTCTTTGTTTTAGTCAGAATTTCATCAAACCCATTATCGTGAGCCCATGCTTCTTGTTCTTCTGTTAACGCACGGAAGAAACCTTGCCCACGCCAATCTCGTCGCGTCCCGCCGATCCAGCTATATAAAACTTTCCGACCAAAAAACTCAACAGTTCCAGTCAACCGCTCAACCAAGTCGGCTAGTTTCCAATCGGTTTCATTCCGTCGGAGTTCATGCGATACCTTATACGCCACCGGAACAACGGTACCTGGATCGTCGGTCAGAGGTGCCTCAGCCATAACGATCTGATGATCGCGGCCAGTGAGCCGCCTAATGACCTCGTCTGCTGTTTTCTTTCTCGGGAACTCACCGAAGTACTCTTCAATGTACTCGATTTCGAGTGCACCCTGGTGCAAGTCATACTGACGAATGTGATACTCCATGCGTCCGCCACGCGATCATACACTGCACATCGGAAGCCTTTGAAAACAAGATTCAGTGCAAATCAGTTGCGGACTAACGAGGAACGGTGTGTGGCTAGTGATTAGTTTTGGGTTCGTACCCGAGACTTGTAGACACCCACCGCTCAACTTCGTCGACCGACATACCTTTGCGCATTGCGTAGTCAATAACCTGGTCTGAGCCAATCCGACCAACAGTGAAGTAGGTTGCTTCGGGATGTGCAAAGTAAAGACCACTTACGCTCGCCGCCGGCAGCATAGCCGCACTCTCTGTTAGGCTAATTCCGCACTGATCAGCCTCAAGGAGATCAAACAATTTGAATTTCTCGCTATGATCTGGACAGGCTGGATATCCAAAGGCCGGTCGGATACCCCGATACCGCTCTGCGAGCAAGTCATCATTCGTGACGACCTCATCATCAGCATGACCCCAGTCTTTTCGAACTTGTGCATGCAAATACTCGGCAAACGCCTCCACCAAACGGTCAGCTAATGCTTTCACCATAATGGCATGGTAATCATCGTGGTCTGACTCATATTTTTCGACTAGTTCATCAGCACCCGTACCTGTAGTCACTACGAAGGCACCTAGATAATCCGTCTTCCCGGACTCAACCGGCGCAATAAAGTCAGCAAGTGAACGATACGGTTTGCTCTTATTGGTTCTCTCCTGCTGTCGTAGCATATTGAACCGAACAAGCTCGACGCGATCGCGAACACCCTCACCCTGAGAAGCGGGGTCGAACACTACAATGTCATCCCCCTCGGTATTCGCGGGCCAGAATCCGTACGCTCCACTTGCTGTCAATAATCGTTCATCCACGAGCTTGGCCAACAGTTCACCAGCGTGCTCATACAATTCACGTGCCGCAGCGCCTCGGTCCGGGTGATCGAGAATGGCTGGAAAGCGCCCTTTAAGCTCCCACGCAGCAAAAAAAAATGTCCAGTCGATGAACGGCGTTAACGCCTCAAGCGGAACCTCAATAGCTCGGCGTCCCGTAAAGGACGGAACTAAAGGTTCAGTATCACTCCACGCTATTCGAAAAGGACATGCTCGTGAAGCATCATAGGCAGAGATTACGCGGGCACTTCGACCTGCGTACTGTTCACGCAATCGAGCCTGATCTTCACGATTTGACTGATCGAAAACCTTCTTTCGTTCAACATTCAACAAACTAGATACAACGTCGACCACACGCGATGCATCAGGCACATGAACTGTGCTTTCACTAAATTCTGGAGATATTTTTACGGCAGTATGCTGTCGAGAGGTTGTAGCACCACCAATCAGCAACGGTAGCTTTAGACCTCGATGCTCCATCTCCTTGGCAACAAAAACCATCTCATCAAGAGATGGCGTAATCAGACCACTCAATCCGATAAGGTCTGCCTCTTCGTCAACCGCCACGCGTAAGATCTCGTCGCACGACACCATGACACCAAGGTCAATCACTTCATAGTTATTACACTGCAACACAACGCCCACAATATTCTTCCCGATGTCGTGCACATCCCCCTTAACCGTCGCCATGACAAGTTTTCCCTGCGACGATATAGAGCCTTGCTCTGCCTCCATAAAGGGTTGTAAATAGGAGACCGCTTTTTTCATGACCCGCGCACTCTTTACCACTTGCGGCAAAAACATCTTCCCTGCACCGAAAAGGTCTCCCACTATTTTCATGCCGTCCATCAGTGGTCCTTCAATTACATCAAGCGGACGCGCACACTTCTGACGAGCCTCCTCAACATCTGTCTCAATAAAATCAATGACCCCATGGACAAGTGCATGCGATAAACGGTCTTCAACAGCTAGCTCTCGCCAAGCTAAATCAATCTCACGTTTTTGACCCGTCCCCTTAACCCCCTCGGCAAATGTCACCATTCGTTCCGTCGCATCCTCACGTCGATTGAAAATCACGTCTTCAACATGCGTAAGTAATTCAGGTGAAATGTCTTCGTACACAACAAGTTGTCCAGCGTTAACGATCCCCATGTCCATTCCTGCTTGCGTGGCGTGGTACAGGAACACTGAGTGCATCGCTTCGCGCACCACGTCATTCCCCCGGAAGGAAAAGGACAGGTTACTAACGCCCCCACTCACCTTTACCCCTGGACACCGTTGTTTAATCAACCGTGTCGCCTCGATAAAGTTGACGGCATACTCATTGTGCTCTTCGAGCCCAGTCGCAATGGGGAGAATATTCGGATCGAAAATGATGTCTACAGAAGCAATATCCGCGCGTTCGGTCAATAACCGATACTCTCGAGAACAGATCTCGACTTTCCGTTCGATTGTGTCAGCTTGACCATGTTCGTCAAAAGCCATCACAACCATTGCGGCTCCGTACCGACGAATCAGGCGGGCCTTCTCCAAAAAATCGTCTTCACCTTCTTTGAGACTGATCGAATTGACGATGCTCTTCCCCTGCACGCATTTCAACCCAGCCTCGATCACGGTCCATTTTGAGCTATCGATCATTACAGGCACGCGCGCAATTTCAGGCTCGGTCGCGATCAAAAGCAAAAATCTTGTCATCGCCGCTTCAGAATCAAGCATGCCCTCATCCATGTTGACATCGACGATATTGGCGCCACCGCGAACTTGTTCAGCCGCAACTGCTGCAGCTGCCGCATAATCATCTTCCTCGATCAGACGCGCAAATCGACGAGACCCAGTAACATTCGTTCGTTCACCAACCATTAAGAAATTTGAATCAGGTCGGACTACTAACGGCTCAAGACCGCTGAATTGACTATGCGTCCCGCGGTCCTCTGCTGACGATCGCACTTGGCGTGGTGGCACACCATCAACTGCCTTCACTACCGCCCGAATATGATCAGGTGTCGTGCCGCAACACCCACCGAGCAAATTCACGAAACCACTCGTTGCAAATTCACCAAGTAAAACACCGGTCTCATCCGGCAACTGGTCATATTCGCCAAATGCATTTGGGAGTCCGGCATTCGGGTAACAGCTAATATACGTATCCGCACTGCGTGACAGTTCAGCGAGATACGGCCTCATTTCGCGCGCACCAAGCGCGCAATTTATCCCGACGGAAAACGGTCTAGCGTGGGCTATGGATGCCCAAAATCCATCGACCGTTTGACCCGAGAGCGTCCGTCCGCTGCGGTCAGTGATGGTTACCGAAATCATGACAGGCAATTCGATCGCCCGCTCCGCAAACACTTCGTGGATCGCAACAATCGCTGCCTTCGCGTTTAACGTATCAAAGATCGTTTCAACCATTAGTATGTCGACACCGCCATCTATTAATCCGCGGACTTGCTCGACATACGCCTCTTTCATGGCATCAAAGGTGATTGCTCGGAAGGTCGGGTCGTTTACATCAGGAGAAATCGAGAGGGTCTTGTTTGTCGGTCCAAGTGCACCCGCTACAAACCGTGGGCGCTCTGGTGTCTGGTCACACCATTTGGTAGCAGCCTGCTTCGCAACTCGTGCAGCCTCTCGATTCAATTCATACACAATTGCTTCGAGTGCATAGTCCGCTTGCGCGATGGCGGTGCCATTGAACGTATTCGTTTCAATGATGT
>DTWD01000401.1 GCA_012963185.1 Acidobacteriota bacterium | reverse complement strand
CTCAGAGTCCTCTGACTCAGCCGTAACCTCTTCTATAATTCGAACCGGACCGCCCGTCATCTCATACCGCCCGTCATTTTCATAATAGGTCATTGTCTCGCCAACCATCTGTCGGCCTTCAAGCATTAACTTCACACCACCAGACGCGAATATTCGCTGCAACGAACGGCCATCAGTTTCCAGTACCAGCCGTATCGTAGACGCTGCCAAATCTATAACTTCCGTTAGCAACGTTGCATTTGTTGAGTAAGTCGCCGTGCGAATCGCGTCAATATATTCGAAGGAGTCTGCACTGCCCGTTGACATCACTTGAACGGGCTCGTCGCTATTGTCGGCATTTTGTAATATAAGGATCTGTGTTTCAACAGACCCTAACGCGACCACATCGCCACTCGCTTCATCCAAGACCAGACTGTTTGCTCGAAACTCAGTGGAATTCTGCCATAGCCTAGACGCTCCCGTATACGTCGCCCTCGATGTTGCCCCGTCATAGGCGAACTCAGTTGCAGTCACGTAGATTGGCGAATCTTCGCTTAATAGCTGAGGTCTCTTCGCATCCGATACTCCATTAAAACCATTCGCGTCCGAGGAAAGAACACTTGACACAGAGCCTGTCGCCTGTATGTCTGGACCACCCAATCGAACGCGAATCGAACTAGCTAACAATGCGCCACGAGCATCGTTTACTAGTGGAACCCGGCCCTGCTCGTTCGTCCCACTAAAAGTTACCTCGTCGGCATCTACATCGTAGATCACCTCTTCCGCCAACCCCGTGAGGTCGCCAGTATCCACTCGCACCCCACCCGTAAATGTAGCGGCATTCATCCCAATCAGATCATTGTCGAGCTCGGCAGTCAGTTCCTCTGAAAGAATCCTGCGAAACACAGCCGATTCACCCTCTGTGCCCCCGTGCTCGCTTTCAACGTATTCGACCTCGCTCTTAAAAACCGCTTGCAGTCCGCCACCATCATCTGTTTGTAACTCTGCGCTGGTCACTTCCATCGAACCAGCGGATATTGTTTGGACGGCACCTGCACGAACAGGCAGCCGTATGGATACCTCTTCCTTCCCGTAAATCTGATCGAAAGCGTTTGTTCCGGAACCGAGCGCAATTTCAATATAGTCGCCGGCTATTTCGGTTCCAGGGCTATCCTCTCTGCCGACCAGCGCAATATTCGCGGTCCGGTCAAGGACAATGGAACTCAATTCATCGTCTAGATACTCAACGCTAATGTCCGCAGCCGACATCGCCCGGAGCTGTCCTCTAGACCCATCTGTAAATAGCTCAAGACGCGCACCTCCCGTCATCAGGATATTCTGCAGTGCCGAATCCTTATAGGACACATTAACAACCGGAGCAGTTACTAATTCCAACGAGCCAGGAGTCCCCTCCGTACCACGAACACGGGCATCACCCGTTAATGCCAGCGAAGCAAACGCTGAACTATCTGGAGTCAGATTCGTACGAATTTCATGCGCGTGCATCGATTGCTTATCGCCAGTAATCGCTACGTTCCCAACGAATTCCATGTAGCCATCTACCTGTGCGACCAAAGCGCGCTCTGCTGTAATTTTAGTCTGAGACTCCAGATCCGTCTCGACATCCGACCTCAACACAACAGTCGCATTAGGCTCGAGAAAGAGCAAATCCTCGTTGCGTTCGTACCTCGCCGACTCGGCGCTGGCTTCCATATTCGCCCGACCAAATCTTGTCAGGCTTGGCATGCTGACTAGTTCACCTCCATCAACATAGAGCGCTTCCTCCGTGTCCACTACAAGTCCATCGCTGAATTCAATTTTCACACTGCCAAGTAATCTAACGGACCCATCTTCGTATGCTAACTGCCGGTCAGCCTCAATTTTTAGGTTATCTGCGCGGTCCTCACGCTGAACGATTTGAGCGTACCGGCTCTCTATGATCGCATTGCGATCAGTACGCGACACCGTATCCGCAACAACACTTGGCGCGCGGTCCCGTGCCCCAAAGGACAGAATGGCGCCAAACGCGACGGCGAATGTCGCTAGGCCAATTCGGACTGGTCGCTGCCATAACGTCACGAAATCAGCCACTCCCGAAAAGCACCTGTCGACACTCTCATAAAGTCCACTCTAATCGTCTTCTTGTAGGTCAGCAATAGTCAGCTCTGTCGTCGTTTTATCCCTATAGGTATTGTCGGTCACAGAAAAGGCAACCTTCAGGCCTCCGCGTCTAGACTGGAACCGACCTATATCTGGACCGGCACCCCACGCAATAGCCCTAAACCGTCTACCGCCTTGTCCCAGCGTCATTCGTAAATGCTCTGATTTGAGCGCATGGGGACCATCGACAATTTCCACTCCAGACGCAACGAACACAGGTCTCCGATTCCCGGCTCCATACGGTTCTAAGAGCCGAAGGTCGCGAATGAATTTTGGCGTAATAGAGGCGAACTGCAATTCGGCGTCGACTTGCAGACGTGGCACGCAGTCCCCTGCAAGCAACTTATTCTCTACGTAGCCCTCGAATTGCCGCCGAAACTCTTGAAGTCTTGCGCTTTTCAACCGGATTCCCGCCGCTTGTCGGTGTCCACCATACTGTGTCAACAGGCTTTCACAATGATCTAGCGCCCCCAGCAAATCAAACCCCGGAATACTCCGACCCGATCCATAGGCTTGGTCTCCTTCGACCGTAATTACGATCGCCGGGCGCCTGAATCGCTCCGCTAGCCTTGACGCTACAATTCCGATCACGCCTCTATGCCAATCCTCCGACCACACCACATGACAGGGCCGTTCAGTGCCCACAGACTCAGCATCTATAGTCTCACACGCGGCTTTTGTCACTTTTCGCTCCTGCTCGCGTCGCCGGGTATTCAATTCATCCAAACGTTCCGCCAGCGTTCTACACGCATCAACCGACGAAGCGTCCACCGAGAGCAACAGTCTTGCCGCCACCTCTGGGGAGCTCATTCTTCCAGCTGCATTGATACGCGGAGCCAAACGAAAACTCACGTCATCACTCTCAATCCGCTGTCCAGTAAGACCGCACACATCTAACAACGCCTGAAGTCCTTTTGTATGAACTCCTGCCGTTAACGCATCTAAACCCAGACTCGTAATAACGCGATTCTCTCCTCGCAATGGGACAACGTCCGCCACCGTCCCGATGGCCGCAACCTTCAATAATGCCGGTACCCATTCAACATGCTCTGCTCTGATGCAAATTCCTTGAGCAATTTTCAAAGCCACGCCAGCCCCCGACAAATTCCGATCCGGATAGTGAGAATCGTTCCGTCGTGGATTAACCACCGCCAGCGCTCGCGGGAGAACACCCGACGGTTCATGATGATCCGTCACGATTAAATCAATACCGAGCTCACGCGCACGGTTAGCCGCATCTAGACTCCTTATTCCACAATCAACAGAGATCACCACCTTCGCGCCTGCTTCGTGCAACCGGTCAATACCGGCGACCTGAAGCCCATAGCCATCGATCATGCGGTGCGGTATGTAATGCATCACATTTGCACCCATCAGTTCAAACAGTCGCCTGAGCAACACCGTCGCCGTTATCCCATCAACATCGTAGTCACCGTGTATCGCAATCCGTTCTCCCCTCTCAACTGCAGCAAACAATCGATCGATCGCTACCTCTGCGTCAGTTAAAAGGAATGGATCATGGAGCTGATCAACTGATGGGTAGAGAAACGACGCCGCCTGTTCGACAGTGTCAATACCACGTTGAACCAATAGCCGCCCAACGTGTTTGTCTAAAGTTAACGTTTGCGCAATAACGTCAGCGTTGAAAGGCTCCGCTGTTTGCTGTTCCCAAATAGGTTTTTGTGCTACAGCCACGATACGGCGCCCTTGCCACAAACGGTCTCAATCGACTCGATTAGCCGATCGGAGGGCTGCACGCGTGCTGCACCAATCGCCGCGCCAATTTTGACCGGTGGAGTTTGTGTGCGAAGTTCAACCTGCAGTCGCACTCGGGTCTGGCCTGGATATTTCCGAAAAATCGTCAAAAGATTATCGAGCATCGTCCGATCCGCCGGCGGAGCGACAACCTCAACCAATAGCACCAGCCCCAATCCTCCTAGTAGGTCGTCGACAGCTATTACTTTTGCGGCAACAAGTCGAGAGCTCTCGTCATCCTTGTCGAGTTTGCCTGTCACCACGAGCAACTTGCCGTCTTCCAAGATTCTCCCATATCTCCGGAAGGCCTCCGGAAACACGACAACCTCTAACCGACCCGCGCGGTCCTCCAGAGTCAGGACAGCCATCGGATCGCCTTTCTTTGTTTGGCGCCGCCGACATTGGCTCACAATGCCAGCAACCGACACGTTTGGTTCCGATTGAACCAAACTTTCAATACTACGAACGCCTGATGAACCAAGCTCCTTGCGATAGCGATCGATAGGGTGACCACTCAAGTAGAATCCAAGTGACTCTTTCTCGAACGCTAATTGCTGCCCCTCCGTCAACGCCGGCGCAGAAGGAAGCTTGACCGGTTCACTCGTGCCCCCCTCCGATTCCGCTTCTCCAAATAATGCATGTTGGCCACGTTCGCGGTCCCGCTGCCTCCATCCCCCGTATTCGAGGGCAATATCCACAGCCGCGAGTAATCTCGCACGACCTCCCCGTCTGTCAATAGCATTAGCTGCAGATACGCTGGATACGAGGGTTCCCCCCAGCAGTGAATCAGCCGCGCCAGCCTTAATAAGGCTCTCCAGAACACGTTTATTCACAAGCCTGAGGTCTACTTCTTCACACAGCCGATTAAGTGAACGAACCGAGCCTAGCTCCGTCCGGGCCTGAATTATCGACTGGATCGCGCTCTCGCCAACATTCTTAACTCCGACTAGCCCGAATCGAATCCCTTTCTCCGTAACGGTAAAACCCAGTCCGCTCTCATTTACGTCCGGTGGAAGTATTGTGAGGTCAAGGCTCCGGCATTCAGCAAGATACGCCGAAAGTTTCTCCGTATTCTGGCTTTCGATGGTCAGCAACGCAGCCAT
>DTWD01000400.1 GCA_012963185.1 Acidobacteriota bacterium | reverse complement strand
TGGACCGCGTTGGTCAATTTCCTGGTTCCGTGACGACCTTTGGCCTAGGTAAGGATTCTGACGTGAGGGCGATTGCGGTGCAAGATTCCGGACTCGATGGGGTCAGCGCGACCGTTGAGACACCAAGGGGTTCGGGGTTGTTGCAGATGCCGTTGATTGGCATGGGAAACGTCGCGAATGCGTTAGCGTCCATTGCGGTCGCGCTGCAGTTTCAAATCCCACTCGACGCGATGCTCGATGTATTGAAAAAGTTTACACCGCCAGATCGACGAGGTTTTGTTACGTATCTTTCCCGTGGTGTGACGGTTGTGGATGATTCTTACAATTCAAATCCGACCGCGCTAGAGCGAGCTCTTGAGTCAATTGGACGAACTTCGGGGTACCGACGTCGTGTGGCAGTCTTGGGAGAGATGCTTGAGCTTGGTGCTCGTTCGAAAGCCCTGCATTACGACTGTGGAAAAAAAGCAGTGAACTCGGGATTTGAACGCATCGTTGCCATCGGTGGTGAGAACGTTGAGGCTTTGGTAGCGGGAGGTCAAGACGCTGGATTGGATTCTGATGCGGTAGTTCGTTGTGCCAACAGTGAAGAGGCAATTAACGTTGTCTCCCGATTAATCGAAGAAGAAGATCTCGTGCTAGTTAAGGGGTCACGGGGCGTGCAGACGGATCTTGTAGTGGACCGACTTAAGGCGGATTGGTCCTGATGCTCTACCACTTGTTATTTCCGTTACACACGGAGATTGGCTTACTCAATGTTGTTCAGTACATCACTTTTCGTACGGCCGCGGCGAGTTTAACTGCTTTTGTTGTATCTCTTGCTTTTGGTCCGGCGGTCATCAAGTGGCTACGTGCTCTACAGATTAAACAGGTAGTGAGGGATGATGGACCAGCTACGCATTCTACGAAGGCTGGAACACCCACAATGGGTGGTTTATTGCTTCTTGGTGCCGCTCTTATACCGACACTTCTGTGGGCTGATTTAACAAATGAGTACGTCTGGTTAGCCGTGCTTTCAACCGTCGGTTTCGGTGCGATCGGATTTGTAGACGACTATTTGAAAATCGCACGAGAAACGCCACAAGGTTTGTCGGCTCGTATGAAATTGCTTGCGCAAGGTGTCGTCGCTCTTGCGGTTGGTCTTGCGTTGATTGAACTAGCACAAAACAATTTATATAACACAGACCTTATTTTTCCGTTCTTTAAAGAGTTCACACCTGACATCGGTTGGTTGTACGTGCCGTTCGCCATGCTCGTTCTTGTGATGGCATCGAATGCAGTCAACCTGACTGATGGCTTGGATGGACTGGCGATTAGTGTTTTTACGGTTGCCGCTGGTGCCTTCACAGCATTGACATACGTCAGTGGTCATGCGGTTATCGCGGAATTTCTTCTGATTGTTCGGTTTCCTCCAGCTGGGGAGTTAACGATTTTTTGCGGTTCTCTCGTTGGTGCTGGCCTCGGATTTCTTTGGTACAACTCTTATCCGGCCGATGTATTTATGGGCGATGTCGGTTCGCTTGCACTGGGTGGTGCGTTGGGAACTGTCGCTCTCTTGATCAAGCAAGAGTTGTTATTACCAATTGTTGGCGCAGTTTTTCTTATTGAAATGATCTCGGTTGTTGTTCAGGTCGGGTCGTTTAAGTTGACAGGGCAACGAGTGTTCAAGATGGCACCGATACATCATCACTTTGAATTAGTCGGATGGAGCGAGCCAAAGATTATTAGCCGCTTCTTGATCGCAGCGGTTGTTTTTGCACTTTTTAGTCTGGCGACTCTCAAATTGAGATGAGTGAATTTTCTGTTTCCGGTTCGAATGTTGTTGTCATGGGTGCTGCGCGCAGTGGTGTTGCTGCTGCCAAGTTGCTCGTGCGTCGTGGAGCACGTGTGACGCTGAGCGACCTACGAGCCTCAGTTGAAAATGCTGACGAATTACGAGCGAATGATATTGAACTCGAACTTGGCGGTCATCGCATGGAAACCCTACAGGCCGCTGATCTAATCGTGCTAAGCCCAGGAGTGTCTCCGCATCAAGCAGTTGTTGAAACGGCGAGACGTCGCGGTATGCCAATGATCAGTGAAATTGAGCTCGCGGCACGTTGGTTGCGCGGTCGGATCGTGGCAGTGACAGGAACGAAAGGTAAATCAACAACGACGGTACTGACTGGACGCATGTTTGCCGAAGGCGGTCGAAATGCTGTCATCGGGGGAAATATTGGTACTGCGCTGAGTAGTCAAGTTGAAGAATCGAGGCCTGATGTTATTCATGTCGTTGAGGTGAGCAGTTTTCAATTGGAATTCATCGACACGTTTAGACCTTGGATAGCGGTTTTTCTCAATCTCTCTCCAGATCATCTTGACCGACACGAAAGTTTCCAAGCTTACGTAGAGGCGAAGGCTCGAATCTTTTCAAATCAAACAGAAGACGATGCGATGGTCATCAATGCCGACGATCCGCGTGTGCTTGAGATAGCTCGCCGTAGCCGTGCGCGACGTTGTCGCTTTTCCATTAAGCCAACACCAAATGACGAGATTACGGTTACTGACAACGCAATTACTCGTCGAGCGGTTGATGGGATTCAGCGGCTAGTGCCTCTCTCTGCTGTGCAGGTTCCGGGGCAGCATTTGCTTAGTGACATCGTTGCTGCGACTGCAGTCGGCTCACTCGCCGGAATTGATGCTGAATCAATGACGCGTGCGGTGGGTACGTTTACGGGCCTTGAGCATATCCTCGAATTCGTTCGAGAGGTAAACGGTGTTCGTTACGTTAACGATTCTAAAGCAACCAATATGATTGCTGCACGTGAGGCGATCGAGTGTTTTGGAATGGGCTTGGTCGTCATCCTCGGCGGTCGGTTTAAGGGCGGAGCTTTCGAAGAACTCTGTCCAGGACTCATCGATCGAAAAGCTGTAGTGGTCGCTATCGGTGAAGCGAGAGGTCAGATACGGAAAAGTCTCAGCCCGACTATTGATGTCCGAGATGCCAAAACATTAACGCAGGCTGTTGAGATAGCCGCGACATTAGCCCGTAAAGGCGGCACCGTGCTACTCGCGCCTGCTTGCGCCAGTCTTGACATGTTTCGCAACTATGTTGAGCGAGGAGATGAATTTAAGCGTGCAGTGAAAATGATCGCTGATCGATCCAGTCTTGATAGAGGTGAATAAGGACGAGGTTTTTCGATTTGACGAGAAGCGTTAGGGAGACGATGAGAAGTGAGCGGTGATCAGTCATCAGTCGAACTATGCCGTGGAGAGCTGGCCGCTGGGAACGCAGGCTGCCTCGGTTTGCGAGGCTTGTGTCTTCACTCTGGTCCGACTGATGACTGTTGACCGCTTACGACGGGGTGCACTGTTTGTATCGGGTGAGTCACCCAAAAGCTTTAGGTTGGGAGACTGCCGAGGTCGGCGAGTATGGCTCGAAAACTGAAAACGGACAAGGCTTTGTTTTGGGCGACACTAATCCTACTTGGGTGCAGTGTCGTAATGGTCTACAGCGCGTCTGCAGATTTGGCAAATAATCGGCAGCAAGCTCCTTATTTTTATCTCATGCGGCAGTTGATGTGGGCTGTGTTCGGGTGCCTTCTTCTGTCAGCGGTGATGCAAGTGGACTATCGGTTGCTCAAGAAATCGCCAGTAATGTGGTCTGGCGTAGTTGTTTCAGGAGTAGCACTCGTAGCAGTGTTATTTGGGCCGGAGATCAATGGAACTCGACGCTGGTTTGGTATCGGCAGCTATGGGGTTCAGCCTGCGGAGTTGGCGAAGGTTACGATCATTATTTTTACTGCTGCGTTCCTTGAAAGAAGGATGGACCGCATTAATGAACCTTCGTACTCACTCCTCCCAATAGGTATTGCCACTGGCGTTGTTACGGGGCTAATTCTGTTACAGCCTGATTTTGGTACTGCCGTTACGCTGCTCGTTATTGTGGGGGCGATGGTCTTTACAGCGGGAATCAGCTACCGCTACATCATTTCGAGTGCGTTGATTTTGACACCAATATTGGCAGCGATTCTTTGGCTCGAGGATTATCGCCGTGCCCGTTTGATTAGTTTTCTTAACCCATGGGCTGATTCAACTGGCGATGGCTACCAACTGGTCCAGTCGCTGATTGCCGTTGGAACTGGCGGAGTGTTTGGTCGAGGAATGATGGACGGTGTGCAAAAACTTGGCTACCTTCCTGAGCCGCATACCGACTTTATTTACGCGGTAATTGCCGAAGAGACTGGCCTGATCGGAGCGACCGTCATTCTTCTTTGCTTTGTGGTGATTACTTGGCGTGGGCTTCATGTGACGCGGCATGCCCCAGACCGGTTTGGGGCTTTGCTGGCTCTAGGCCTAACAACCATGATTGCCCTTCAAGCGTATATCAACATAAGTGTGGTCCTTGGTCTGCTGCCGACAAAAGGAATTCCTCTGCCTTTTGTCAGTTCAGGTGGTTCGTCACTATTGATCAGTTTACTTGGCATGGGGATGTTGCTGAATATTTCGCAGTACGCGTCGGCTGAAACATGACATGGATGAAGAGCAAGCAACCGACCGTTGTTTCTGGGTTATTGGCCTTGATTGGAGCTGATGTCACTGAGAGTACTTTTTGCGGGCGGGGGAACCGGGGGACACCTTTTTCCAGGGATAGCAGTTGCGCGAGCATTGGTCGACCGTTATCAGGACGCCGATATTGTTTTTGCCGGAACAGGACGAGGGCTCGAAGCACGGGCTGTGGTGAAAGAAGGATTTGTTTTCAAGCGAATCCGAAGCTCCGGGTTGGTCGGCAAGTCAACGGTTGCAAGGCTATATGCCTTGGTGTTGGCGCCAGTTACATTGCTGGATACGGTACGTATTTTGTTTCAGACCAGACCAGATTTGGTGATCGGGCTAGGCGGGTACAGCGCTGGTCCTCTGGTTCTGTTCGCTTCATTGACTGGAAAGACAACGATGCTGCTTGAACAAAATGCTGTGCCGGGAATGACGAATCGTCTATTAGCCTCGTTCGTGCGCGCGGCTGCTGTTTCCTACGAAGAGTCAGCGCCCTTTTTCGGAGACAAGGCTTTTGTGAGTGGGAACCCCGTGCGAAAAGGGTTTTTTGCGGCGCCAGATTCTCAATTGAGTAAGTCTCGTCGACCGCGTGTCTTAGTGGTTGGAGGTTCTCAGGGTGCTCATGCCGTTAATGAGGCGATGATGGAGGCGGCTCCTATTATTGCGCGAGTACCCGGAGGTATTGACGTTACGCATCAGACCGGAGAGGTAGATGTTGACATCGTGCGGGGTGCTTACCGTCGCGCAGGGATTGATGCGCAAGTCGAATGTTTTTTTGATCTGATGGATGAGGAAATGCATGCGGCCGATCTGGTCGTGTGCAGGGCAGGTGCGACGACACTTGCCGAAGTCGCAGCTGCCGGGCGACCGTCACTGATCGTGCCATTTCCACATGCGGCGTATGACCATCAGCGAAGCAATGCGCAGGTAATGGTAGATGCTGGTTCTGCTGAGCTAGTAGATGAAATAGATCTAAGCACGTGTTTCGCAAATAGATTATTGGATTTGATCGCGGATCGTGAGCGTTTGCAGGCGATGTCACAAGCGGCTTTTCGTCTCGCAAGGCCTAACGCTGCGGAAACAATCGTGGACCGAATTACTGAGTTGTTAAAGCTTTCAACGTCTTAAAGTAGGACGAATGTGTGCTTGAACAAGTTAAACGTGTGCATATGGTTGGCATCGGTGGGATTGGAATGAGTGGTATTGCACGACTTCTCCACACTCTCGGTTATGAGGTTGGTGGTTCGGACCTCGTATTCTCGCAGTCCGTTCAACGGTTGCAGGGCGTCGGAATTAGAGTGCGCAAAGGGCATGATTCAAGTTATCTCGATGCGCCAGATCTAGTCGTGGTCTCGTCTGCAGTGCCGGACGATAACCCCGAAGTGGTTGAGGCAAGCCGGCGGCAAATACCGATTTTTGGCCGAGGTGAGATATTGGCAGAGCTTGCACTTCTCAAGCGGTCTGTGGCGGTAGCTGGGTCGCACGGCAAAACTACGACTGCTTCAATGGTCGCTCTCTTGTTGGAGGCAGCTGGTTTCGATCCGACGGCTGTGATCGGAGGAGTAGTGCGGGCATTTGGTGGCAATACCAGGCATGGAGACGGTGCGTTCATCGTTTTGGAGGCGGATGAGAGCGACAGATCGTTTCTTCACCTCAGGCCTGACATAGCTGTTCTCACTAATATTGATGATGAGCATCTTGATGCCTATGACGGTTTTGATGGTCTCACTGCGGCATTTGAGGAGTTCGCGAATCGCGTGCCTAAGACGGGTCGTGTTGTTGTGTGTGTTGACGATCCGGTTTTGGCAGTTATAGCGAAACGTTTAGCAAGTCGAGCATTGACCTACGGTACTGACGACACAGCCGCGTCCGTTCGTGCTCATGACATTGTTCTTGAACCAGCTGGTTCGAGTTGCCTGGTAACACTTTCTCTTGGTGGTTTAACGAAAGAAATAACGCTTCGTTTGAGTGTGCCCGGACAACACAATGTGAGTAACGCTCTCGCTGCAATTGCTACAGCAACTTGCCTCGGCATTGATGCTGAGACAGCAGTCAATGCTTTGGAATCGTTCACTGGTGTGGAACGGCGATTTCAACGTTATCGCACGTCAAATAATATTGATGTCGTCGATGACTATGCTCATCATCCAACTGAGATTGCTGCCGTAATCGACACGGCAAGATTGAGTTGTCCTCGCCGTCTCGTTGTGTTGTTTCAGCCACACCGTTATACAAGAACTGCTCGATTGCTCGCTCGTTTTGGGGAGACACTTGCGTGTGCCGACGAAGTACTGCTCACGAATGTGTACGCGGCAAGTGAGTCTCCGATCGAAGGCGCTGATGCATTCGCAATAGCTGCAGAGATAAAGAACATCGCTCCAATACCAGTGCAGGTAGTTGATAGTGTGGACCTTGCGGTTGAGCGCGCAGTTGCATCTGTTGATGTTGGCGACATGCTCGTTGTGTTGGGTGCAGGGTCGATTAGTAAAGTTGCGAAAAGAGTGGTCGATTCTATTGAGCAAAGGCGACGGTTATGACGGTACATATTCGTCCTGACAAGCGATTTCATCGAGCCCGCTTAAAACCGGTTCGGAGACGGCAAGGTGCATCGTATCTAAAGGTGTTTGCTCGGATTATCGCGATCGCTGTTGTGGCATTTGGGTGTGCGTATTGGGTATTGGAAACGGTCCGCAATACGTCGTTGCTCAGGATAGAAACAATTACCGTTATAGGAAATAACCGTCTTTCGGTCGGCGAGGTAACCACGTTAGTAGAGTCCTTACATGGACAGAATCTTCTTCTCGCCGACCTTGACGAAGCGCGACATCATTTACGTGCTGCCGGTTGGATCGAAGACGCGACACTGAGGCGCGTGTTGCCATCGACTATCGAAGTGGTGGTCAACGAGCGTGAACCGGTTGGACTTGGGCGTTTCGGTTCGGCGTTGTATCTCATTGATTCAGAAGGAGTGATCCTTGATGAATTTTCACCAAGATTCAGGGATTTAGATTTGCCCATAATTGATGGATTATCAGTTGGTGTAGATGGTGATGACAGAGGCATCGATAAACGGCGAGCGGCCTTAGTGACCGAGTTACTCTCAGATATCGAACGGCAGGCGCCGAGATTATCGGAACTGTTGTCCCAGGTTGATGTTGCTGACCCACACGATGCGGTGGTCTTACTCAGCGGAGATCCCGTGTATATCCATCTCGGAGCAGAGCAGTTCGCAGAACGACTGCAAACATACGAGGAATTAAAACCGTCGCTTAGTGCGCGAGTGAGTGGTGTGGATTATGTCGACTTGAGGTTTAATGGCCGCATCTATGTGCGGCCTCTTGATGAACAATAAAGATCTTTAGCGAGAGATTGTGAATGGTCGAAATGGATTTAAACGCAGGGCGTGCGTATCGAGACGAAGGCGGCGAAAGCTGTTATCGGAGGAAGAATGGCGCGTAACGAACAATACGTTGTTGGGCTTGATGTTGGTAGTTCTAAGGTGACCGCCATTGTCGGTGAAGCGATGGAGGATGGGAGCCTGGAAATTGTTGGAACTGGCCTGGCTGACGCAAAAGGTATTCGTCGTGGTGTCATCGTTAACTTAGAGCAAGCCGTGGATTCCATTAAGAGAGCTCTTGACGACGCCGAGCTAATGGCTGGCGTCGTCATTGAGTCTGTTTACCTGGGACTTTCTGGCGGACATGCACGAGCACTAAATAGTCGAGGTGTTGTTGCGGTCTCTGGCGCACATCGTGAGATCACTCGGGAAGATGTCCGCCGAGCAATTGATGCGGCGAAGGCGCCGCCAGTGCCAAACGGATATGAGGTCCTTCACGTCTTACCGCAGGATTTTGTTGTTGATGAACAAGAACAGATTGTTGCGCCAGTTGGCATGATTGGATCTCGCCTTGAGGTCCAAACGCACATTGTGACTTGCAGACAATCGACTAGTGAAAACGTGGTGGCGAGTGTCAACCGTTCGGGGGTTAAAGTAATCGACACGGTTCTTGAGCAACTAGCAGCAGCGGAAGCAGTTTTGACACCGGACGAAAAAGAGCTAGGTGTCGCGATTGTTGATATAGGTCACGGTGTAACCGATTACGCGGTCTATGAACGCGGAAGTTTGTGGCATACCGGTGCAGTCATGCAGGGTGGTGAGCTTTTCACGGAAGACCTCGCTGTTGGACTTCGGACGCCTATCGCAGATGCGGAGAGGACGAAACGCCGCGATGGTTGTGCGTTAGTGACTTTAGTTGATGAAGATCAGGCCATTGAAGTTGCCAGTGTTGGCGGTAGACAGCCTAGGCGGGTGAAGCGACGTCTTGTTGCGGAAATTTTGCAGCCTCGGGCCGAAGAAATTTTTCATTTGTTATCAGATGACATCAGGAAAAAGGGGTTTGAACACTCGCTCAACGCTGGCCTCGTACTGACTGGTGGCGGTTCGGCACTTGAAGGAATGACAGAGATTGCTGAGCAGATTTTTGATGTGCCTGTTCGCAGGGGTAGCCCACTTGGTGTCAGAGGACTCACCGATCATATTGATAACCCTGCTTTTTCGACAGCAGTTGGTCTCGTGATGTATGCCCATCGAATCCATGTAATAGATAAAGAACAGGCTCCAGTTGGAGTGCTAGATCGTGTGCGGACAATAATCAGATCATTCTTATCGTACGTAGATCTAGTAGAACGCAACGGCGAGGAGGATAGGTATGTCGGAATCCGGCGAAATGATTGGTGATGTGGATTTAGGTGCCGATAGGGATATGCGTATAGAGCTTGGCGAAAACCCACAGCCGGGAGCCAGAATCAAAGTAATTGGTGTCGGTGGTGGTGGTAGTAATGCAGTAAACCGCATGGTTACATCCGGTTTAAGCGGCGTGGAGTTTATCGTTGCTAATACCGATGCCCAGGCGCTCGCGGCGAACGCTGCTCCCCGGCGGTTACAAATTGGTAAGAAGTTAACCAAAGGACTTGGTGCTGGTGCAGACCCAACGATCGGCCGGCAGGCGGCACTAGAAGATACTGAGGACATAATTAGCGCGCTCGATGGCGCCGACATGGTATTTGTTACCACAGGATTGGGTGGGGGTACCGGTACGGGAGCCGCACCGGTAATCGCTGGGCTTGCTACCGAACTCGGCGCGTTAACAGTGGCGGTTGTTACGAAACCATTTAGATTTGAGGGCAAGCGAAGAGCGCAGCAGGCTGATTGTGGACTTCAAGAACTACGCAATACGGTAGATACAGTGATTGTAATACCTAACGACAGATTGCTGGAGACAATTGAAGCGAATACAAGCGTGAACGATGCGTTCGCTGTTGCTGACGATGTGCTTCATCAAGCGATTTATGGGATATCTAACCTGATCCATGTTCCTGGTCAGATCAACCTAGACTTCGCAGATGTTAAGGCGATCATGTCTGATATGGGTATGGCGATCATGGGAACGGGTTACGCAGAAGGAGAGAACAGGGGTGTTGAGGCGGCCAGACTTGCGATTTCGAGTCCTCTACTTGAAGACGCTAATGTTGAAGGCGCCCTTGGTGTAATCCTTCATGTTACTGGAGGTTCAGATCTCGGATTGCACGAGGTAGAGCAGGCAGCCACAATTATTCAAGAGGCCGTGCATGAAGATGCCAATTTCATTTTTGGTTCGGTTGTTGATCCCGATATGGAAGGTGGAGTGCAAATCACCGTCATTGCAACGGGATTTGATGAAATTGGTTCGCGCCGTGCCGTGAACAGGGCGGTATCAACGGGAGTTGATACACCGGTTGACTTAAAGAATTACTCCAATTTGAAGCAAGATGAGACTGTAGCTTCAGCCGAAATTTCAGCAAATGGCAACGGCGGCATTGCCATCTCTCGTCGGCGGCTCATAGAACTTCCATTATCCGGTGATACTACCGAATCAGGCTCTAGTCTTGATCCTGTTGTCGATTTAGAGATGAATGAGGATCAAGAACTCGAAGATGTACCGGTTTTTATGCGGCGGCATGCGGAGTGATGTTACGTGCGGTACAAGAAAACGTAAGGTTGTATTAGGGACAGTGTATAAGTGACACATGGGCCATTGCGATGGTCTTTGTGTGAGTGATACTCAACACTGCATCGGTCACACCGAGTTCGCCTGCTCGATTTTTGGCTCCGCCCGTAAATTCAAGTTTTGGCGGTCCTCCTGAACGAATAACCTCAATGTCTCTCCAAAGCACGCCCTTTCCTCGCCCTGTGCCAAGCGCTTTCATCGCGGCTTCTTTTGCCGAAAAACGTCCGGTAAAGTGCTGCGCAGGAAAACGACGACGCTGGCAGTAATCAATCTCGCCATTCGTGAATATCCGTCTCGTAAAACGATCCCCGTAGCGTCGGATTAAATCCTTGACTCGGTCAACGTCCTCGATATCTATTCCTACGCTGAGGACTGTGGGACTCGATGGATTGGCTGAAGAATGCACTGGCGGTGACGTATGGTCAGCGTCAGTGGTTTCGTCCATAGCGGCGTTCGCTAATTTATCTGCTCGCTGATTTAGTTCACGGGGAATATGTTCGTATTTAACGTTGGCTAAGAGAGCCTCGAGTTCGTTTGCGCGGATATGTAGTTTGCGAAGTGCGGGGTGCTTCACTTGATATTTCCCGGTCATCTGTCGCGTCAAAAGTTGCGAGTCGGAACGTATGATCACGTCGCGATGCTGGCGTTCGACTAGATATTCGAGCGCAGCAATAAGCCCGCGATATTCAGCA
>DTWD01000399.1 GCA_012963185.1 Acidobacteriota bacterium | reverse complement strand
GCACCCCTAACCATATGTTGCATGCGGGATATCTTGGCGCCCTGGGTGTTGACGTAGCGTCGGGTCAATGGAACAGTGATCCCCTGTATCCTGAATCGACAATTCGCGTTGACCTGTGGCGTAGCTGGCTACCTGACATTTTTCTTAATCCTCATGGGTATCCATCACACGAATGGGTCCAACTCTTCTCGGAGTACGCTGGGTGGGTTCGGAACCGGGTGACGCAATCGCGTGGTTGGTGGGGGATGCGGGGCTGGTTCATTCCGGGGTTTAGCTATCTCGACGATCCGCGTTATCCACGCCATAAGGAGGCAGCTTTCGCTATTCGAGACCTCATTACCGAGCACATCAACGCTGCGCCTGATGTCCGTGCGCTCAACGAAAGAGCCTATGCTCGCTACGCTCGATATGGATTTGACCACGACAACGAAAACTTTAAGCTAGATTTCTCAGATGACGTCTTGATCTACACGGCAATCAAGGGGTCGCGGGCTAGCGCGGGGAGTCGGAGCTTCATGGCACGTAACCCACGTGTCACTATTTGGAGTGGCAGCACTGAAGCGCCAGATGAACCTGCCCATGGTGCTTGGATGGAACTTGTTGCAACGGCTGGCTTGCAGTGGGACAAGGCAATTCTCCAATATCTCGTCGACGGCAACCACGAGGTTGAACGTGATGGTAGCGAGTTCTTCGAAGGCGTGCGACTGACGATGCACCGGCCGAGGCCGCCAAAAGAGAAGAACAACGAGGAATGACAGTCTGGTTCTTGAGTGCCTGCACAAACCATCGGTAGCTGAGTCGTGGCCACAGCTTCTGGCAAACCATCGAACCTCCTGAACTTGCATTGGTGGCGAGAGTCATCCCCAATTGCGAGGCGTGCGTTGGTCGCCGCGTCAATGGGATGGTTACTGGACTCCTTCGACGTCATGCTTTACGCGCTCGTGCTCGCCGCGCTGATGGCTGATTTGAATATGAGCACCGCAACGGGTGGTTCACTGGCCTCTGTGACGTTAGCGGCTTCCGCGGTTGGCGGGATCCTGTTCGGCGTGCTCGCCGATCGTTTCGGCCGAGTTCGCGCACTCATCTGGAGCATCCTCACCTACTCCGTGTTCACAGCGGCATGTGGCTTTGCGCAGTCGGTGCGTCAGCTCGCCGTGTTTCGTGTCTTCTTGGGCATCGGTATGGGCGGTGAATGGGCGAGCGGTGCAGCGCTCATCTCGGAGACGTGGCCGGCTGAGCATCGAGGCAAGGCGCTTGGACTCATGCAAAGTTCCTGGGCTCTTGGATACGCTGCTGCAGCCGTCGTGACTGCACTCGTATTACCGACCTTGGGCTGGCGGGCAGTGTTCTTCGTTGGCATTTTACCGGCCCTGTTCACGGTCTGGATTAGACGACGGCTTGAAGAACCAGAAATCTGGCAGGCCAGTGCCCACAACAGTAAATCATTGGGTCAGTTTAGCTTAATGTTCCGGCGTGATCTGCGCAGTCTAACAGTGGCAGTGACCCTGATGAATGCCTGCATCATGTTTGCGTGGTGGGGTTTCAACCTATGGATTCCAGCCTACCTCTCGCTATCGGTAGAGGATGGGGGCATTGGATTGAGTGCATATGCGATGACCGCACTGATCATCGCAATGCAAGTTGGCATGTGGTTCGGCTACGTAATGTTCGGTTTCGTGAGTGATCGCGTTGGACGGAAACGGACTTACATTTTCTACGTGCTGATGGCGGCTGCGCTTATTCTTGCCTACACCTCTACCCGTAACCCAATAGCACTACTCGTATTGGGCCCGTTTGTTGCGTTCTTTGGCACCGGGTCGTTTAGCGGATTCGGAGCGGTGACTGCGGAGATCTATCCGACTGAAATCCGCGCTACGGCCCAGGGATTCACCTACAACATCGGTCGTTTGGCTAGCGCTGCAGCCCCTTGGGTTGTCGGGTCGCTAGCCGAGACCCATGGTTTTGCTTCGGCACTGTCGATTACGTCTACAGCCTTCATTTTGGCTGCCATTTTCTGGATTTGGATTCCGGAGACACGAGG
>DTWD01000398.1 GCA_012963185.1 Acidobacteriota bacterium | reverse complement strand
TTTAGTTGTTCGACCCACCTCGGAAGCGATTATTGGAACGATGTATGCCAAGTGGGTGCAGTCATGGCGTGATCTACCGATTTTGATTAATCAGTGGGCTAACGTAGTGCGCTGGGAAAAAGTCACTCGTCTTTTTCTTCGAACGACCGAGTTTCTCTGGCAAGAAGGCCATACCGCACACGAGACAAGCGAAGAGGCCGAAGACGAAGCTCGTAAGATGCTCCGTGTGTATAAAGACTTTCTTGAGAACGAACTCGCCATGCCAGTACTCGATGGGAAGAAAACCGAGAGCGACAAGTTTGCAGGCGCATTACATACTTATTCAGTTGAAGCGTTGATGCGAGATGGAAGGGCGCTTCAAGTCGGCACATCGCACAATCTTGGTCAAAACTTTGCCAAAGTGTTTGATATTAAGTTTCAGGCACGAGACAAATCTGTGCAGTACGTGTGGCAAACTTCGTGGGGTATGACTACCCGTCTTATCGGAGCGGTCATCATGACTCATGGTGACGACAGTGGTCTTATTTTGCCCCCCCGTGTTGCACCGACACAGGTTATTCTTGTGCCGATCCCCCGCGGTGACTGGAAACAAACGGTATTGCCCAAAGCGAAGGAAATAGCGTCGTCCTTACGGGAAGCAGGTGTGAGGATTGAGATCGACGATCGAGAAGAGTACAAACCGGGATGGAAATTTTCCGAATGGGAGATGCGGGGAGTGCCTCTTCGTCTTGAGATCGGTCCGAAGGACATCGAGCAGTCTCAGGTTGTCTTGGTGCGTCGCGACACGGGAGAAAAACTACCAACCCCAATGGAAGGGCTATCAAGTCAAGTCACTCAACTTCTTGAAACGATTCAAGCGGCACTTTTTGAACGGGCCATTAATTTCCGGAATGAGCATACCCACCACGTTGGTTTAAAAGATGATTTTGTAAGGCTTTTTAAAGGGCGTCCTGGTTATGTGGTAGCGCCGTGGTGTGGTGGCAAGTTGTGCGAAGCAAAGATCAAAGAAGAAACACAGGCAACAATCCGCAACATTCCCTTTGATGCTTCTTCCTCCGGAGGTAGTTGTATCTCGTGCGGTGAGGCTAGCCAAAGTGACGCGTACTTTGCTAAGTCGTACTAGCGCGAATTAACGAAATCGAGACACTCGTTTTAGCTCGGCTGCAGCGTCGTAAGCTTATGGTACTTTGATGATTCTGGCTTGTTGAGCCATTAATGAAAACAATCTCGGGTTTGGAAAGTAGTCGCCTCTCACTCTGATTTGCTGTGCGGGTGCACGCAGTCCCTATTGCACACGAACTACGAGCGCCGCACGTCTATTTAAGCGTCTTGTTTCTTCCCGTGAGTTGTCGTGTTTGGAGCGTTCTTCACCGTAGCTAATCGTTTGTAGCCTGTTGCCACCAACACCCAGGTCGGTTAAGTAATCTTGTACCGAATTAGCGCGACGGTCTCCAAGAGCAAGGTTGTATTCATTTGTTCCGATGTTACAGGTATGTCCCTCGATTTCAATCCTGAGATTGGGGTCTTCTTCAAGCGCTGCTACGACCTCATCGAGAACTCTCGCAGCTGCCGGACGAAGGTTGTAGCGATCAAAGTCGAAGTGTACATCTTCAAACACGTACTCTCTGACAGGAGCTGGTGGGGGGGCACTTACCTGAATATTTGCGGTATCTGATGCTGACCCTCCTAGTCCATCCGTTACGGTTACGCTAACCGGAACGGGACCTGCTTGATCTGGTGCGATCCAACGCGTTGTTGCGCGGTCAGCAGAATCTTGGAAGCTACCGGTTGGCACATTCCAACGGTAGGTTAGAGCGTCACCATCTGGGTCAGCAGCATCTGCACGTAGGCGAACTTCTTCTCCGAATTCAACCTCACATGGTTCGCACGAGATAGTCACGGTGGGAGGTTGGTTCGGCTCGTCAGGCGGCGGCGGTGGTGGTGG
>DTWD01000397.1 GCA_012963185.1 Acidobacteriota bacterium | reverse complement strand
GTCTTCGCAGACGCTTGGGAGTCTTCTGTACTCGGAAACGCAGATTCTTTCCACGTTCCACCCAGGGACTCGTAGGTCGCCTTGAACACAGCGAGTGCCGCAGCTTCTCCTTCGGCGTTCCAGTTGTGCGATACGTCGGTTTCTGCGTAAAGGCTACCGGAAAGGAACATAGCTGCAATTCCCGCAGTAGCGAAATAGCGTTTGATCGTTTTCATATTTCCTCCAGTTTCGAAAGATGTTTTTTTTGTGACGACGAGTAGATAGTAAGATGGCTATACTGAATACGCGTCTATTGCCGGAGAAATCAGCGAATTATGCCGGCTCTGCTCGGAATGTATCACCAGTCACGAATCAAATCCACGAAAAACCCAGATCATCCGAGAGATGAGCATGATCGTTTCTATCGATAGAATGACGCGTACTCGTCATTATTGGTCGCGGCCACTAGTATCATTGTAACGTAGCGCGTTGAACGCTTGAGGCCTTGTTCCCAGAATTTCTGGCTCAGATGATATTCTGCATAAACCGAATGGATAGAGATTTAGTTTGAAATGACGAGAGCACACTGATGCTGACCGAGCGGATCGAAGCGAAATGGATCAACGTCTTTCGAGAGGTGTTTGATCTTTGTCGCGTGGCGGTCGGAGACGAGGTCGTAATTCTTTCAGAATCGCAGTCGCGCCAGATCAATGTGCAGCTCGCAGAACTTGCGCTGCTTGCGCTCGGCGCAAAGGTATTTCACCTGGTTTTGCCTTCTCCGGAATTGATCAGTAACGTGCCGGTACGTTCCACAGGGTCATCCTATGCGCTGCGGGATCGGGCCCCAATCGTTGCAGCGTTGGCACGCACTACCTTGGTTGTCGATCTGACAGTAGAAGGCCTGCTGCACGCACCCGAACTCCCAAAAATTCTGGAAGAAGGGACGAAGGTACTTATGATTTCTAACGAACACCCGGAGGCATTGGAGCGGTTGCGACCTGACGAGAGTCTGCGCTCCCGGGTGCAGGATGCTGTCCGCAAAGCCAAAGCGGCCAAAAAATTGATTGTGACCTCGGGGGCAGGAACAGAACTAAATGTCAGCCTGACGGGTTGCCCGGTTGCAGGGGTCTGGGGTTGGACAGATCGTCCGGGCACCGTGGCTCATTGGCCAGGTGGGGTGGTGGTTGCGTTTCCGCTTCGGCATGCTGTTAACGGCCGTTTGGTTTTAGATGTCGGCGACATCAACCTGACCTTCAAGCGATACCTGGAGTCACCGGTTACCTTGATGATTGAAGACGATTATGTCACCGCAGTCGAAGGATCTGGTGTCGATGCCGTTCTGATGCGCAACTACTATGATGCCTGGGACGATCCCGAAGCTTACGGCGTCTCCCATGTGGGCTGGGGGCTCAATCTAAAAGCGCGTTACGAAGCCTTGACGGTCTACGACAGGCGCGATACCAATGGCACTGAGTTAAGAGCGTTGGCCGGTAATTTTCTATTTTCGACAGGCGCCAATGAACATGCGGGACGATTTACGCTTGGCCATTTTGACTTGCCAGTACTCGGGTGCACCATCAAACTCGATGACGAGGTGGTTGTGGAAAAAGGCAAGTTGCTCGGCTGAAGAAAGTGGCCGATGTACATTACCTCGAGAAAGGCGACGGTCCAACTGTCGTTTTTCTGCATGGAATTGGCGTGGATTCCGAGAGTTTCGCGTTCCAGCTTGAAGCGTTTGCACGG
>DTWD01000396.1 GCA_012963185.1 Acidobacteriota bacterium | reverse complement strand
TAATGTTTTGCCACGGCCTCGATGCGCGCCTCCGGGATGCGCCGGCCACGGAGGACATTCCGTAAAAATGGGCGGATGTCGGCGAGGCCCTCCGGGCCACCAAAACTAATGAGAAGGACCGCGTCAAATGGCTGAGTAGTACGGGTCACGAGTGAGAATGATACGATGACCTCCCAAGTCTTTAATTGGAAGGGACGTTTTTATGCCAAAGTTTGCCGCGAGTGTCGCGATGATGTTTAACGAAAGAGACCTGCTCGACCGATTTGAGCAGGCAGCGAATATGGGCTTTGAAGGGGTCGAAATTCAGGCGCCGTATGGGGAGTCCGCAGCCGACATTGCTCGCCAGGTCAGGCAAAATAATCTGACTGCCACCCTCATGAACGTGCCGGTTGCCGTAGGTGCGGTCCCGGGTCAGGAAGATGAATTTCGTGGGGGTCTCACGCGAGCTTTTGAGTACGCGCAAGCTAGTGGGTGCGGACAATTGCACTGCCTAGCGGGCCGGACGGATGATTCCCGGGCAGAAGCGACATTTGTGTCGAATTTGAAATGGGGCTCTGAACAAGCGAGGCCTCTTGGTATCCGGTTACTACTCGAACCATTGAATACGCAGGACAACCCTGGCTATTTTTTAACAGGGTCAGCGCAGGCCCGTCGGATTATCGATCTTGTCGGCGAAGACAATGTCTTCCTTCAGTATGACTTCTACCACATGCAGATCATGGAAGGGTACTTGGCAGAAACGGTACGTGCCAATATCGATATTATCAGTCACTTTCAGATTGGCGGAGTGCCAGGCCGACACGAACCGGACGACGCACAGGAGATAAATTATCCGTATTTATTCGACGTCGTCGATGATCTTGGATTTCAGGGATGGGTAGGTTGTGAATATCGGCCGGCTGGCGAAACGATAGCGGGTTTGGCATGGGCCCGTCCGTATGGTATCGCGTCCCGGTAGTGATTTAGCGCTCCAGGCGGTTTGCAACGAAAGCGGTAAGGTACAATGCTTCGCTGTGGCGGGGCGTAGCGCAGTTTGGTAGCGCGCTCGCTTCGGGAGCGAGAGGTCCCGAGTTCAAATCTCGGCGCCCCGACCACTTTCATGCGTAATCCAGTTGCGCACATTGGGCCACGCTAAGAACTAAAACACAGCCAATGGATTCAGGGCCGCACCGGCCCCATTGGGCACACCGTGGGGTGATGCCATGAACATGAACTCCCATCGATTGAGTTCGTTGGCGGTGGCGGCCAGTTCTTCCAGTCCAAGGTTGTCAAAAAGGTGGACGCCGAGTGAGACGAGTGTGAAAAAGTGAATTGGAATGGAGACGCCTTCGACGCGACCACCTTCTTGTGGGACATCGGCTCCGAGTAACGCGATGTCTCGCTCCTTGAAAAACGGAATCAGTGACGGGTGATAGCCTCCATCTTCACCGACGTCACGTCCGGTTCGCAAAAACAAGGCGTCACCAGACGCAATCGTGATGCCAGTGTCCGTCTCCCAGGCTTCGATATCTTGTCTACGGACTGATGTCCCGGGCATGTCGATCAGGATGCCTCTCGTAACCAGACCATCCTTGAGATTGGCAACGCCGAGGCGGCTACATCCATCCGCGGTGCTTGCAACGTCATCGAAGTCAAAGCCGTTGTAGACCTTTCCGTTGTAAGCCACATGGCACAATGCGTCGAGGTGACTGACAAGGCTTCCGTGATATTCGATTTCGTATCGTTCCCAGAAGTATCCATTTTCGTGGTCGATATCGAAGACTGTTCGAACCGAGCCGGCCAACACTGGAGGACGATTGGCGTCGGTCCGCTCTGAGTTCTCGATCGTCATGGGGCGCGCCATGGATACGACGGATCCATTTTTCACTAAACCAGCGGCTTCGACGCGTTTGGCTGGTGTGATGAGATTTAGCGCACCCAGTTGGTCATCATTACCCCAACGTCCCCAGTTTGAGAGTT
>DTWD01000395.1 GCA_012963185.1 Acidobacteriota bacterium | reverse complement strand
GATAGCATCCCGATAGTGAGCCGCACGTTCGTAGAATTCTTCATCTGATGCGTCCTGCATCTGCTTCCGTAAGCGACCGACTACTTCATCGGTACGTCCTTCAAGAAAAAGGCGCGTTTGGTCAACGGCTTCCTTGTACTGATCCTGAGAACAGATTTCCGATACGCAAGGTGCCACACAACGCTTAATGTCGTACTCAAGACACGGCCGGTCTCGCTGTCCGGTAATCACCTCGTTACAAGAACGTATCCCGAAAAGACGATGTGTCAATGCCATCGTCTTCCGAGCTAATGTTGTCGGCATAAATGGTCCCGCATAGTAATTGCCGTCTCGCTTAACTTCTCTCGCAACAAGTACACGCGGGAAATCCTCCGTCATTGACAACTGCAAGTACGGATAATTTTTGTCGTCTCGAAGGAGAATGTTGTAACGAGGCCTACGCTGTTTTATTAGGTTATTTTCCAGCGCTAGTGCTTCTGCGACTGAATCAGTGACAATAACCTCGAGCCGGGCGACCTCTTTAAGCAGGGCGTTAGTCTTCGCATGTTTACCATGCGCACTAAGATAGCTCCGGACTCGGTCTCGCAGCACCCTTGCTTTCCCAACATAAATCGTGTCCCCGTCACAATTAAAGTAGAGGTACACTCCTGGCTGCTCAGGGAGTTTGGCGATCTCACCGCGAAGGTTTTGAATGGCCATAGTTTTCAGGATAAATCAAGGCAGATGACATTTACTGGAATGATAGGGACAGTATGCATGTTTCCACTTCGGGCAATCATCGCCGCGTGTGTCGCACTGCGTATTCATCCTAATATCCTCACTCTGACCGGAGTCGTTATCAATGCCTGGGCTGGTTGGTCATTGGCATTTGGAAGGTTCTGGATGGCTGGATTCATCATGTTATTGGCTAATATCTTTGATTTTATTGACGGCAAAGTAGCAGATGAACTAAATCTCAGTTCTAAATTTGGAGGATTTTGGGACTCGGTCATGGACCGCTTTTCAGACCTCTTGCTCCTAACTGGACTTATCTACCTGTATGCATCACTCGATCGCCCCGACTATGTCTTGATTACCGCGCTAACGTTGATGTTCTCTATTATGACGAGCTACACACGCGCACGCGCAGAGTCCATCATTTCTCAATGTAAAGTTGGCTTCATGGAACGACCTGAACGTATCGTTCTCTTTATGATCGGGGCATTTACCAATCGAATGGCAGCTGTTCTCTGGGTAATTCTAGTGCTGTCGGTATTAACAGTACTCGACCGAATCTATTTCACTTGGCGTGAACTTCGTTCTGACGAACCAAGGCTGTCGACATGACATTGTCTAACATCCTGACCCTACCACTCCGCCTGATTTGGCACGCGCTTTTTTGGACGTTCGAACGAGCAACGTGGCAGTACGATCTCATGGTAATTGCGGTCCTAGCTTTTGTCTGGCTCACGCCGCCCGCATGGTTGAATGACCCAGTCGCTAGTGGCCCTGGTCTTTTCAGAATCATCTCTGATTTGTTCTCAGAATAAGAGGATCTCGCACAACGACCGGGCGTTATATGAACTCTCTCTCGTCGGTGCCCAGATCGAACGTTTTACCAGAAAAAGGTATGTCATGAGTCGCGATCTTATCTCGTAAAAGTCGACGTACCTCCCCGTAATAAATTTGAGGCACCGTTAACGACGATGCAAGAGCTCGAACGCGATTAATGATCATGAGAGTGATCTGTGAATCCTCTCGCCAACTTAGACCGCCAATAGTTTGATAAGTCACAAAACCGCCATCACACCAGATACCGCTGGCATACAGCCCTCGTCCAATGCGCTGTTATAACGGCAGCGCGTAAGCGTAGTAAACAAGCATCATTCCCTCACCAAGGGCCCGAATAGGTGGCTGCTGTTGACCAATAAGTTTAATGAAGACCAACACTCCGGCAACTACACCAAAAGCTAGAAGCCAACCGTAAAATGGAGGCTTTTCACTTGGCCACGTCACTAATGCAGTCGATCGTAATCGGATATAACAAAAAAATTACCAAAAGATGCGCAGGTTCGCAATTAGAAATCCGATACCCAGTACAAATAGCACGACATCCACGGT
>DTWD01000394.1 GCA_012963185.1 Acidobacteriota bacterium | reverse complement strand
GCAAAAGCTCTTTTACAGCGAGGGCACGAAGTGCTCCTTGTTCCGCTCTATACCCCCCCACGGACAGACGGTCCCAGCGTTAGTGAGCAGCGCGTGTTTTTTGGCGGGATCAGTGTGTATCTCGAACAGTACTCGCGGCTTTTCCGATCCACTCCGTGGATGATTGACCGCTTGTGGGAATCGCCGTGGTTGTTGCGCGCGGTGTCTCAGCGAGGGGTGCAGACGCAGCCGGAGCAACTCGGGGAACTAACGGTGTCGATTCTTGAGGGGCAGCACGGTCGTCAGCGAAAAGAATTTGACAAGCTTGTCCATTGGCTCAAGACACAACCGATCCCTGACGTTATCGACATTTCGAATTCAATGTTGATTTCTTTGGCGCCTGCGCTCAAGAAAGCGATCGAGCGACCGATTTGCTGCACGCTCCAAGGCGAGAATATTTTCCTTGATCGTCTGTCCGAACCGTATCGGTCACGTGCCCTCAGTCTTATACGGGAGCATGCTCAGTCCGTCGATAGGTTTATTGCGGTGAGTGATTACTGCGCGGGGTATATGGCCGAGTACCTGCAGATCCCAGGCGCAAAAATTGACGTTGTGCCGTTGGGAATTTCCGCGGACGAATTTACACCCCGCCTCGGGCCTTCTGATCAGCCATTTACTGTTGGGTATCTCGGTAGGATTGCCCCTGAGAAAGGGATTCATTTGCTTTGCGATGCGTATCATCGCCTGCGCGATCAAAATGAATTTGAGGCGTGCCGTCTGGAACTTGCAGGATATCTCGGTCCAGAACATCGAGGTTATCTTGAGGGCCTCACGCGTCAGATTACCGAGTGGGACCTGCAAAATGAAATTCACTATCGCGGTCCTCTGGAATTTGAAGACAAGGTGTCGTTCTTTCAGGAACTTGATTTATTTGCGGTTCCGGCCACGTACGACGACCCGAAAGGACTCGCACTGCTTGAGGCGATGGCATGCGGTGTTCCGGTCATTGCGGCCAATCGTGGGACGTACACTGAGTTTATCCAGCGCACTGGTGGCGGTGTATTGGTGCCACCAGAAGATCCGGAGTCTCTTATGGCTGAATTGATCCGACTCCGGAATGATAACGCGGGTCGTGCAGCGCTTGGTGAATCGGGTTCTCTAGCCGTTCAGGAACACTACAGTGCCGATGCGATGGCAGTCCGCGCACTCGACGTGTATAGCCGTCTCCATCCCGGCTCAAACTGAGGGTTGTATCTTCCTCGAGAACTTTTCGGGTTCGTTCCACCAGATGGTAAGCAGGGCTGCGACTAGTAACAGTCCAAACCAGCGTTGGGGGCCTTCCACGAAGATGACGGCACCGTTGATAATCATAAAAAGAAAGACGGACCTGACTACGCGATTGACACGGCGGTTGACCGTCAGGCCCCAGCGTCCTGGTAGGAGACCTTCCCCAACCCAGACGGCGGTGAACATGTAGTTCACCCACAGTCCAAGGCCACTATTTATTCCTAAAAGGTCATATGTGGTAGCCGCGGTGTATGCGTACGCAGCCGAATGACTCCAGTGGTGGTGTAACGAAAAAGCGCT
>DTWD01000393.1 GCA_012963185.1 Acidobacteriota bacterium | reverse complement strand
TTCTGCGGCTAGCGGTGAGGCATGACGATGTCGACATCGCCGTCGCGATGTCCTCTTCAGCGAGCAATGAAACACAAGAACTCCCGGCACTAAAGAACTTGTGGCATGGCCAAATCGAACCCTTTTCGGTCACGGAACTCATCGCCAAGAGCGAGGTCGTGTTTCTTGGGCTACCCGACAGCATCAGCGCAGAGCTCGCACCGGAGCTTCTAAAAAATGGACGGAAGGTATTCGATCTCTCTGGGGCTTTCCGACTTCGCGATGAAGGAATGCGAAAGCATTGGTACCCTAAAAGTCCTGCGCTTCCCGAAGCGACAACCTACGGACTCCCGGAATGGAATCGGCAGCATCTCTCATCAGCAAATCTCGTCGCCTGTCCGGGTTGCTATCCAACGGCAGCCATTCTTGCTCTTAAACCATTGGTAAGTGCCGGCCTGTTGGCCGGCAATCCGGACATCTACATCGATGCGAAATCAGGCATCTCAGGTGCCGGGAAAAAACCGTCAGAAAGAACTCATTTTTCCGAGGTGCACGGAAGTATCGCAGCTTATGGAATTTTTTCTCATCGCCACGCGGCCGAAATTGAGCAAGAACTTGGAAGACCGGTGACATTTGTGCCTCACCTCGTCCCACTAGACCGTGGGATCCTAGAGACAATTTACACGCGTGTCGACCCTGGCACGACGAATGAAACAATTCGCGAGGCATTAGAGGGTGCATACCAAGGATCGCCTTTTGTACGGCTAACAGGAAACAGGCCTCCTGAAATCAAACATGTCGTACACACAAATTTTTGTGACATCGGTTGGATTCTTGATGGCACTCGCATCGTAATAATCGCGTGTATCGATAATCTCATCAAAGGGGCCGCGGGCCAAGCGCTTCAAAGTTTGAATATCGCCTATGGTTTGGAGGAATCGAAAGGGCTGCTGTGACTGTGAGAAAAGCAACACCTGCACGGCGACCAATCGTCGTTAAGCTGGGAGGCGAACTGCTTGAAGAAGCCTCGTCTTTACGGCGAATGGCGCGAACCTTAGCCGAGCTAGCCGCGCGAGAACCCTTAGTGGTGGTTCACGGAGGTGGCCAAGAAATCAATGCGGACCTAGCGAAGCACGGCATTCCGAAACGGTCTGTCGACGGTTTACGTATTACCGACGGTGACACGCTAAACATCGTCGTTGGTGTACTTGCTGGTCGTGTTAATACCAGGTTGGTAGCCGCAATCAGTGCCGCGGGCTCGAGTGCCGTTGGGCTCACTGGAGCTGATGCGTCGTTAGTACCGGTCCGACGAGAACGAGCCTACAGGTCCGCCGACGGAACAAGCTGGAATCTTGGCTATGTCGGCCGTCCGCACAGCATAGAGCCGCCGAAACTACTCACCGACTTACTTAATACGGGTCATACACCGGTCGTCGCAAGCATTAGCGCTGGAGCGAAGGGGCAACTCTATAACGTCAATGCTGACACATTGGCTAGCCATATAGCGGGTCGACTAAAGGCCGACCGACTTGTCATTACAGGCAGCACAAACGGAGTCTTTGGACGTTCAGGTAAAACAATACCTACACTTGACGATACCTCCATGACGCGTGTGATAAACGACGGTTCTGCAAGTGCTGGAATGATCGCCAAGTTACTTGCCTGTCGCGAGGCGTTAAGAAATGGCGTTGGTACAGTAACGATTATTAATGGAAAAAATGCAAGGCGTGGACTATTCGAACGAGTGGTTAGGGGAACAGTATTAACGCAGTAGGCTCTTGCGTTCGAAAAGATGTCATACAACGATGACGACACGATCTGAACAAATTATTGCGAAAGAAGCCGAGCATGTACTCCAGGTATACAAACGTATACCGATAATGTTCGTCCGCGGTCAGGGCTCTCACCTAATAGATGAGCACGGCCAAAAGTATTTAGATTTATTCTCTGGAATCGGAGTGGCATCGCTTGGCCATGCCCATACGGAACTAGCAGACATCATAGGAAAGCAGGCACACGAGCTTCTTCACACCTCAAACCTCTATTTCCATCCACTTCAAGCCGAAGTTGCTTCCCGTCTCTCTCGATTATCTGGACTTACGCGCACATTTTTTTGCAATAGTGGCACTGAAGCGGTAGAGGCATGCCTTAAGTTCGCCCGACGATATTGGTATAGCCAAGGCGACAAAAACAGGTCTGGAATTGTGGCGTTCGACGGGTCGTTTCACGGACGCACTTTCGGCTCGCTATCTGTAACGGCCGGGGAACCCTACCGGGCTCCATTTGCACCACTTCTCCCAGGTATCCGGTTTGTATCACCATTGGATATTGATCAAATCGAAAAAGCAATCACGGACCAAACAGCAGCGGTCATTGTCGAACCCATTCAAGGCGAAGGTGGTGTACGTCCGATCCCAACCGAGACCGCACAAGCACTCGCCGGCTTCTGTAGGACAACGCAGACCTTGCTTATAGCAGATGAAGTGCAGTGCGGACTAGGTCGAACCGGTCAGCCGTTTTATAGCTCTATGCTTGGTCTTACACCCGATCTGATGTCACTTGGTAAAGCTCTCGGTGCAGGCATCCCCATTGGAGCGGCGTTGCTAAGTGAAAAAGTTAGTAGTTCGGTGTCGTACGGCGACCATGGCAGTACCTACGGTGGGAATCTATTGGCGTGTCAGGCGGCACTCGTGTTTCTCAATGCTCTTGAAGCCGGGCTTATTCAACGTGTCGCTGACGCTGGTGAACGCCTTCGATCTGGGCTTGAAAAACTTGTCTCTGCCAGTGATGAGCTTCATGAAGTCCGTGGTGCTGGACTCATGTGCGGCATCGAAGTAGACATAGCAGTGGCAGATCAGATAGTTAACACGGCTCTTGAACACAAGTTACTCATCAATCGAACGGCAGGAACAGTCGTGCGACTGCTTCCGCCATTAACGATCAGCAATGAAGACATTGACGATGGTTTGATTCGACTGCGGGCCGCATTTTCCGACGCTGGGGCTCAGTTTCACTAAGACACACGTTAAGCAACAAATAAACAACTAAAGCTGTCACGTGACCGAAACAACTTTAATGGCTTCTCAGGCCGTGCAAAACGAAGATACGCTAGCAATTCGTCCCGCTACGCCCGATGATGCACTGAGCATCTATGAACTTATCAGTAGCAATGTGGTCGCGGGACATTTACTTGAGCGTTCACTTGAAGAAGTCCAGCAACACGCAACGCATTTCTTTGCCGCAGTCAATTCTGAGGAACTAGTCGGGTGTGGTGAACTCGCACGGCTAAGCTCGAATGTCGCAGAAGTTCGCTCACTCGTTGTCAAAAGCACAAGACGAGGACAAGGAGTTGGTACATACCTGCTGAAAGCATTGATAGACGAGGCCATCTCACTACATGTCCCTCGTCTCTGTGCTTTTACTCACAGTCCGCGCCCATTCGTACAGGCCGGTTTTTCGATCGTTCCACACCCATGGGTATCGCCTAAGATAGAAACAGATTGCCAGAGCTGTGAACTGTTCCGGTGTTGCGATCGTTACGCTGTTGTCCTCGATTTCACAACTGTCTCGGGAGCAACTAAATGAACGCCACGTCTATCACTGCAGTCACCGGTGGTATTACTGCAGCGACCGGCTACCAGGCGTCAGCAGTCGCGTGCGGCCTGAAACCTTCCGGACTTGATTTAGCACTGATAGTGTCGGACCCATTGGCCAGTGCGGCCGGGGTTTTTACTACAAACCGAGCAGTCGCTGCGCCGGTAGTTATCTCGAAAAATCAACTATCACTGTCAAATGGTAAAGCGAGAGCAATTGTTGTTAATAGTAAATGTGCGAACGCCTGTACGGGTGACGACGGAATAAGAGCAGCAAAATTAATGGTCACAGAAGCAGCTATGTCGCTTAGCTGTGAACCTCAGCATGTACTGATCGCTTCCACCGGTGTAATCGGTATGCGTTTGGACACTCAAAAGGTAAGTTCAGGAATACGAAACGCCGTTAAACAATTACGACCGGAAAAACACCTTGAAGCGGCTGAAGCAATCATGACAACCGATGTTTCACCAAAGGAATATGCCGTTTCCGTAGAGACATCAGAGGGTGTATTTACCATTGGTGGGATGGCCAAAGGGGCCGGTATGATTGAACCGAACATGGCGACAATGCTGGGGTTTCTGACGACGGATGCAGCCATTGAGCCCGCAATTCTTAATCGAGCGCTGAGGGAAATAACCAACCGGACATTTAATGTGATCACCGTCGATGGTGAATCATCCACAAACGACACAGTTTTTATTCTGGCCAATGGGTCCAGTGGCGTGACAATTCCTGAAACGGAAAACACCGACCTCTATAAAGCACTAGTCTTAGGCCTTGATTCCGTTTGCTCGTGGCTGGCACGAGAAATCGTCCGAGGAGGAGAAGGTGCGACAAAACTAGCAACTGTTACCGTAACCGGCGCTGCCACAGACCAAGAGGCACAACGAGCTGCACGCTTTATTGCCAACTCACCATTAGTCAAGACTGCTCTTCATGGAGAAGACCCGAACTGGGGGAGAATCGTTGCAGTTGCGGGAAGGTCCGGAGTTGCCTTCGATCAGGCTAAAACAGAAGTACGAATCGGCTCTACAACGCTCTTCGCCAATGCGACAGTTATGGCTGAACAAGAAACCTTGGCAGCGGCGCACTTAGCGGGCGACGAAGTTGAGCTATCGATAGACCTCGGAACAGGCGGTTCTGGCACCGCTAGGATGTGGACATGTGACTTCAGCGCGGAGTACGTACATATCAACGCGGACTATCGAACGTAGGAGTGGCTGCAAAGTGAAATTACCGGACAACATGCCGTCGGGTACTCAGCGGCCAAGTGGTGGACCTCTTGAAGGCAGGTGCTTTCTTTCAGTTCTCGATTTTGAACCGGGAGACCTTGAGCACAGCTTATTACTCTCTGCTGCTTTAAAACGAGACCGAACACTCGGCAAGGAAGCCCCAACGGCGGCTGCACTTCAGGGGACGTATGTCGCTCTTCTGTTTGAAAAACCTTCTCTTAGAACCCGCTCAACGTTTGAGATTGCTATTCGAGAACTCGGAGGAAACTTCATAAACCCATCAGCCGATGTAGCCCTCGGTAAGCGCGAATCGCTCGCTGACGTCGGTCGAAGCCTTGAACGTTGGGTCGCCGGAGCGGTCGTGCGCACATACGAACAATCAAGAATTACTGACCTCGCACTCGCTACTAGCACCTTCCGAGTGATTAACGCACTGAGTAATGAAGAACATCCGTGCCAAGCTATTGCTGATTGCATGACCCTAAAAGAACAATGGGGCAATACGGTCGGCCGAACTGTTGCGTTCGTCGGTGACGGCAACAATGTCGCCACATCATTTACTCAAGCAGCTGTCATGCTTGGCATTAATGTACGGGTCGCATCACCGGAAGGGTTTGAGCTCCCTGCCAGAGTGGACGAAGATGTAAACCGTATTGGTCAGCAAGGCGCTGGGCTCACCAGATTCAGAGACCCTATAGCCGCTGTAAAGAATGTCGACGCTATCTACACTGATGTGTGGGCATCTATGGGGCGAGAAGCAGAAGTTGAAGCAAGGAAAAAACTCTTCGCACCATATCAAGTCAATGAAGAATTGATGTCATATGCTAAGCGTGACGCACGTTTTCTGCACTGCCTTCCTGCGCACAGAGGTGAAGAGGTAACAGATGGAGTAATGGACAGCGGTGCTTCGGTTGTCTTTGACCAAGCTGAAAACCGTCTACACACACAGAAAGCACTGCTAGTTATGTTATTTGAGGACTAGATTCCTTCGATCTTAGCAGCTGCTTTCTCGACTTTTTCAGCCAATCCATTCTTGTAATCATCCAATCTCGACGCAAGATTTGCATCCGAGAGCGCAAGGATTTGTACAGCAAGAACAGCGGCATTCGCTGCACCAGCTTTTCCAACCGACACTGTCGCTACCGGAACACCGGGCGGCATCTGAACCGTCGCTAGCAAGGCATCCCATCCCTGAAGCGGCGATGAGTCGATCGGCACACCAATGACCGGCAACGTTGAGTGTGCGGCAACCACACCAGCAAGATGCGCAGCTGCCCCAGCACCGACAATAAATACCTGGACGCCGTTACCCAAGGATTCGTCAATGATTCGCTTCACACGATCCGGCGACCTATGAGCTGACGCAACCGTCATATGAGAGGTCACACCGAGTTCAGCAAGTACATCAACTGATCGTTGCATAACTGACGCATCCGAATCTGACCCCATTAATATTTGAACTTGTCGACTCACCATAATTCACCTGTTTTCTGACGCGCCCCGAACTTATAACGCCTTCTTCCCAATATCCCGTCGAACGTGGCTGCCTTTAAAAGAAATTCGCTCGACCCCTTCGTACGCATGCTCGATCGCTGACGTAAAACTTGAGCCACTGGCAACAACGGTTAGAACGCGTCCCCCGTTAGTCAGAGTGTCTTCATCTTTCAGCGCAGTGCCCGCATGAATAACTTGCACCCCGGCAATTTCCTCTGCCGCATCGATTCCTTTAATGGGAAAGCCCGTTTCGTGTTTCCCAGGGTAGCCCCCAGAGGCCATCACGACCCCAACATGTGGCTCGGAACTAACCCGCCAATCTACTTGACCAAGATCACCCTTTGCAGCGGCTAACAGTACCGGTCCAAGTTGACTTTCGACCATAGGCAGCAAAATCTGAGCTTCCGGGTCACCGAAACGAACATTAAATTCGATAACCTTCGGGCCCTCATCTGTCAACATTAAACCCACGTACAAAACCCCTCTATATTCGTGGCCTTCCTGACGCATCCCTTCAATCGTGGGCTCAACAATATCCCTGATCACAAACTGCTCTAATTCGGATGTCAAAAGAGGACTCGGAGCAAAAGCCCCCATGCCTCCGGTGTTCGGCCCTGCATCATTATCGAAAGCTCGCTTGTGATCCTGCGCCGGCGGAAGTGAAATAAATCGAGTCCCATCTGTGATCACGAAGTAAGACACCTCTGGACCCGTCAGGCATTCCTCAAGAACGAGGCTCGTACCCGCATCACCAAAGCGCCGTTCAACCATAGCATCTCGTATTGCTGATTCTGCTGTTTTATGGTCCTCCGCAACGGTAACGCCTTTTCCAGCCGCAAGACCGTCCGCTTTAATAACGACCGATGCTCCAAAGCGGTCACCACGAATTAGATCAAGAGCCTGTTCATAGTTCTGGCAGATCTCAAAACTCGCCGTGGGAATACCGTGACGAGCCATAAACGACTTCGCAAAAGATTTGCTTGATTCAAGTCGGGCAGCTGACTTCGTCGGCCCGAAAAGAAATCGACCATGGGTCAAAAACAGATCAGCAACCCCGTTAGCAAGAGGTAATTCTGGACCAACGACTGTCATATCTACGGCTTCGGCCTCTGCAACCGACAGAATGGCCTCCGAATCAGAAATATTCAGAGGAACGACACGTGTCGAATATTCGCGTTCTATACCGGCATTTCCAGGTGCACAGATAACGCCATCAACGAAAGGCTCACCAATAAGTTTCTTAACAAGTGCGTGCTCGCGGGCACCATTGCCAACAACCAGTATTTTCATTTTCTATCTAATTAGTTATAAAGACACGACTTAGATAATTATAGCAACTGGCAATCGGCTATTT
>DTWD01000392.1 GCA_012963185.1 Acidobacteriota bacterium | reverse complement strand
TATTAGAAAAAAGACAAAGCCTGGATCCGGCAGGCGAGCCAAGAAATAACTTCGTCTCCGTCTGGAACGCTTGCCGGTTTTGGAATGAACTAGTAACAAGTAACCTGGTTGAGTTTTGCACTGTTACGGTTTTCCGGACGAGCGGTTCTAATCTGTGAGACTAGCCAAGTTACATTCCTTCCGTAAATAAGTTAGATGCCGTATCTCCGATATTCGAGAGACAAACGCGGTTACGAGCACACCTATGTCTTGCACGGGTCGCGTGCAGGTGGACGACCACGTATTTTGTATTGGTTTCGAACGCCACCACATGTCGTTGTTGGACGTGATGCTCTCGATGAAGAGGCAACGAAAGCGATTGAAGTTAGTCATCCAGGTCTTGATTTCGATTGGTCAAAAATGCGTCGAGAAAGACCTAAGCCACCATCGCGTTCGGTGACAATGCCAGAGCGTATGAAAAAGGGAAATCGCCGGTCAGGACCAGCGCCCGTAAAAGCTTCTCCCGGGGTTTCTAAAGAAAAGGTTCCTGCGTTAGAGGTGGAGGTGAAAACGACCTCTGGCTCGGTTTCAGAAGTCGTGCCTGGCCCGTCGGGGGGGGCGGCATCGCTTGAATCAGCTATAAGCACGTCCTCAACGCAACTACTGGAGCATCCGGTATCAGCGTTACTTGGAGACGAAATGCTCGTGAAATTGCGGTCTGTGTATGCAGAGCTTGACCAGCAACTTCAGAGTGCTCAGTTAACTGAATCTTCAAAACATGAATTAGTAAGTCGTGTTCAGTCTTTGAACCCAGATAGTTGGCTTGCTGGAGAAGAAGTGATTCTTCGTATTGAGAAGTTTGATTCAGAAGTGGCAGCTATTCAGGGGCTTTTGAGCAATGCCTAAGGGGTTAAGCCATATTTTCATAGAGGTATTTGTCACCGGTTTGTGCTGAAGAGGGCTATAATGCGAGCATATGGAGGCGAAGATGCTTAGAGCGTTACAGCGTCGACAGGTTTTAACGCTAGCGTTGGTTTTTGCTGCGGTTGGTGGTTTTTCTGCTCAATCACAGGAAGCTTCTAGCCAGCAGACAGTTTCTGTAGATCAACCAACGGTCTTCCGTTCTGGTATCACCCTGGTGACCACAGATGTGATCGTGCGTGATGGAAACGGCGTGTTTCTCCCAGATCTGACGGTGGACGACTTTCAGGTCTTTGAAGATGATGTTCCGCAAGATGTTGAATCGCTGGTTCTAGTCCATGGTGGTCGAGTATTTAATCAGTTGCTACCACCCCCGCCTCCCCAAGAGGGCATCGTTCTACCGCCGACGCGCGCGCGAAATGATACCGCTGGTCGTATTTTCGTATTGTTTGTTGATGACTTGCATATCGTGACTCGAGATACCCCTCGAATGCGAGAGGTCTTCTCGCAAGTGGCTGACAATCTGATTCATGAAGGAGACTTGTTCGCCATCGTGTCTACAGGGCCGTCGTCGATTAGGGTTGATATGACGTATGACCGTAGTCGACTCGCCGAAACGACCGACTTGATCACTGGTGATGGGTTTAGTCCGAACGAACTCATCTCAACTGTCGCACCAGGCTCTCGTGGGCCGGCTGAGCTGAATTGGCGTGCCCATACAGCCTTTAAGGCTGCGGCAGAAATTATCAAAGCGTTGGAAGGGATACCGAACCGAAGGAAATCGTTTATCTATTTTAGCGGTGGATATGACTTCAACCCCTTTGAACATGAGCGGATATTTGGTCAGGGAGTGATATATGGCGACATGCGACGATCTGGTCCTATGTACGGTTTTGGTGGTTCTCGGGAACGAGTGAATTCAATGTACGCAGGAATAGAGGATCCAATGATGGATCCGTTCGAGCAGATTTCTCGACAAGGTGCGGTGTTTGCTGATTTTGAATTAGCCATGGAAATTTCAGAGCTCACCAAAATTGCGAACCGAGCGAATGTGTCGTTTTATACGATTGATCCGAGAGGACTTATAGCTGGACCTGACCCGGACTATATCGGTGGGATGGAATATTGGAATGATTACCAATTTACGACGCAAAACAGCCTCCGGTCACTTGCAGAATTGACCGGTGGTAAGGCGATAGTGAATCGGAATGATTTTGATGATGCGTTCAGGGAAATAGATGCCGAGACTAGTGATTACTATGTTGTTGGCTTCTATTCAAGTAACCCAGACCCGACGTTTCGTACACGGCGATTACGTGTTGATATTAATCGGGAAGATGTGAATGTGCAGCACCGTACCCATTACACCTATGCACGTCCCAATGAAGGGAATAGAGAAATACCGCTCCCCTAGATTTATTACCCAATTGGTTAGTGTTATTTCGGGCGGCCGGCTGTTATGTTGGCGGCCCTTTTTACTTTGTGGATCTTTAGTTCGGTACTAACGATGTTGGTAAGTTGTGGCGTTTATCGCTCATTTGTGCTCGTGTTCAGCGTTCTGCTGTTCATAGAGCTACCGGTATGTGCTCAGCAAAATCCAGGAGCTTTAGGGCTCCTCCAATTCGAAAAAGAAATCGTTAAGGTCGCGCTCGCGGCTGCCCGCGAACTTGAACCAGTCGTTATAGACGACCAAATAGCCTTATGCGAAATCCCAGCTCCACCTTTTGCGGAATCGGTACGGGCGGAGGCATATCGTGAACGATTCGAACGACTCGGTCTGACGGAGGTTCGTATTGACGCCGTCGGTAATGTAATTGGTGTTCGTGCCGGCAAACAACGTCGACCAAATCTCGTAATGAGTGCTCACCTCGATACCGTGTTTCCTCAAGAAACCGACGTTACGGTTGTTCGGGAAGGAACCATATTGAAGGGCCCTGGTATTGGAGACGATTGCCGAGGGTTAGCCGTATTGCTCGGGGTTATACGGGCTTTGGATACGGCAGGTCTCACGACGACGGGAAGCATCACTTTTGTCGGAACAGTCGGCGAAGAAGGGCTTGGAGATTTACGTGGCGTGAAACACTTGTTTGCGACGGAATTAGCTGGCCAGATAGACCGCTTTGTGTCGATAGATGGACCGGGTCTCGGGATCACGAATGGAGCGGTTGGTTCCATTCGCTACCGCGTGACATTTCGAGGTCCCGGTGGTCATAGCTTTGGTGCATTCGGTTTAGCAAGCCCAGTACATGCGGTTGGTCGATTTATTAGTAGCGTGTCTGATTTCGAGGTGCCAGATATTCCGAGGACGACGTTTACAGTTGGTCGTGTGGGTGGAGGGACTTCAGTAAATGCAATCGCCTCCGAAGCGTGGGCTGAAATTGATCTTCGGTCAAGTGACGCTGCCGCTTTGGAACGACTTAAATTGATGCTTTTTCGGGCGGTTGATCACGCGTTAACTGCAGAGAATAGACGATGGGACAGGGGTAGTAGCCTAACCGTTGACGTATCAAACATTGGAGAACGACCTGCTGGCCTGACGGACGCGTCAACGGCGATCGTTCGTACCGCACGAAGCGTGTCGGAGGCACTCGGGATTCGCCCACGACTATTTTCAGGGTCAACGGATGCAAATATACCGATTAGTCTTGGGGTTCCGGCTATTGCTATTGATGGCGGTGGCAGTGGAACTGGGGCTCACTCGGAACAGGAAATATTTGATACGGCAAATAGTACGCAAGGGACATTGAGAGCGACGTTGCTCGCAGTAGCGTTAACCGAGCCATGAGACTACGGCTGGGCTCTAGTGTTTTTAGATAGGGAAAGTGTTTTCGTTCTGCTAAAATGGCCGGCATCTCATACATACGGCCGGAGATAGGGCGCTGAAGGTAGGCTGGGCACAGACGTTTCGTATATCGGCGAGTCTGTTTTTCGTTGTCCTGTTGTGCGCATTCGTTGCCGGTCGATCTCTTTCGACGACGTTGTGGCAGTCCTCGTCAGCCTCGATAGATCCTGAGCCGGTTACAGTTCCATCGATTGTAGAGGAAACTCAGCCGAGTAATACCGTAGAACCGCGCGTGCTTGATGTCTCTGATTTACCTAGCCATCGTCTACGAGCCGAGGCGGCAGTTGTCTATAACCCGAAGACACATGAAATCGTCTGGGCGACAGATGCGCAACAGCAACGGCCTATCGCCAGTATTACGAAGGTGATGACGGCGTTGGTCGTTCTTGACCAACAAATAGATTTGACTCGTGATGTTGTGATCT
>DTWD01000391.1 GCA_012963185.1 Acidobacteriota bacterium | reverse complement strand
CGTTTATCGACTCAACAAGTCAGAACCGAAGTACTGGGAATCATCATCTATTCGACTCCGATACGGACAGCTTATTGCGACTGTCTCCCTGGTACTCTGGGTTGGCGTAATCATCGCGGGTCGATGGATCGCCTATTGGGATTACCTTCCTTTCCTCTATGAGTAGTAACTAAATGAACGAAGAATCGTCGGTCCCCTTCACGGAATTTTGGGCAAGGCTGCAAGCATTGCCGATATCAGAACATATCGGCTTTACTTGGTGGTTTCCGCTACTTGAATCAATTCATGTCCTCGCAATCGGTCTCGTCGTCGGGACGATTCTGATGGTCGACCTCCGTTTACTCGGCCTCGCTGCGACCCGATATCCGGCCAGCCGTGTCACGCGAGAACTCGTGCCGTGGACCTGGATCGGTTTCGTCGTTGCTTTCACTACCGGGTTCGGAATGTTTATGGCAGGGGCAACCAGATACGTCGAAAACCCAGCGTTTCAAATCAAGTTCATGTTGCTCCCTCTTGCCGCTCTCAACATGGTGTGGTTTCAGTTTCGAACGATGCGAACCATCTCGGCTTGGGACGATACGAACGTGCTCCCAACCACAGCCAAGCTAGCTGGTGCGACATCGCTACTTCTGTGGATAGGCGTGCTTCTAGCTGGCCGCTGGACCGGGCACCTGCTTTAGCCGAAACGACTGGACCTAAATGAACTGTCGAATAATAACGAGAAGGCCGGCGCCAGCTGCCACTGAGAGTACGGCGGGTCTGACATAGCCCCGGTCAACGTAGACGGCAGTCCATTTCGACAGCGCAAACCCTACCAACACGCTGGGCAACATAACCAGAGCGAGTTGAATTTCGTAAGCACCAAAACGTCCGACATACCAGAGTGCTCCAAGCGATAAAATCGTTCCCAACAAAAAAAATCCAGACATCGTGCTGCGGATGCGAGCACCCGCGGCATGCTGGTAAACCAACGCCATCGGCGGTCCACCTACCGATGCAACAGTGCCGAGCAAACCCGACAACATTCCTGCCACCACAAGCACCGGTCGAATGGGGTCAAATCGAAGTCCTGAGAGACTCATCCCAACGCCAGACAGAATAAACACGCCGACCAGTAAGACCAACTGATCAGCAGAAACAACTATCAAGAGAGCACTAGCAGCAAGTGTCCCGACGAGTCGACCAACCATGGCCCATTGAATCCCGTGAAAATCAATTGCGGCCCGCTCACGGTAAACGAGTAAGACGGTCAACACGGTCGTCGAGAGCAGAATCGGTCCGGGTACAAACCTCGGGTCAATAAGAATAAGAATCGGTGACGCTAACAATCCCATTCCAAAGCCGACCGAGCCTTGCAGTGTCGCACCGAACAAAACGGTCAGAACGACCGTGAGAATTTCCGCTAGAGACAAAGCGTATCAGTCTACAAAGAAACTCAAACGAATTACGCTTTAGACTTAACTAAATGACTCATGCTCCTGTGCAACCAAAAGATGCAGCATCGGTAATGCTCATCCGTTCTGGAAGTCGCGGTTTGGAGATCTTGTTTCTTCGTCGAAATCCCTCACTCGCTTTTCAAGGTGACCATTGGGTCTTTCCCGGTGGGCGTATCGATCCAATTGACAAAGACGTTGACCGCCCGCACGACGAACTCCCGGCAGCACAAAAAGCAGCTGTTCGGGAGGCGGCAGAAGAATCGGGCGTCTCTGTGCCTCTCCACTCTCTTGTCTACGCAAT
>DTWD01000390.1 GCA_012963185.1 Acidobacteriota bacterium | reverse complement strand
TTAAATTATTGTTTTATATAGTAAAGTAGTACTTCTTCGTATCTCCTGGGACGATACCGTACTCTAATTTGGTGGGCCCACCAACCACCGTAGTTACGGTGTAAACTATTGTTTTTTAAAGTTTATATAGATTCTGTAGTAGTGAGCTACCCCCAAAGTGATCGGACGGTTTTTCATTCCTGGGACTACACCTACCCCCCCCTTTTTTGCAGGATGGTGGTCGGAAGGTATTTGAGCGTAGACCACGGCGGCTACGGGGCGCTTCAGCTTGCCGAGTCGAGCCGGGCATTGCTGCGCAGGGAAACATCGCTGTTGTTACGGGAAGAAGCTTCCCGATCTTCACCGAATAAACGTCGCAAGCGCCCACAAAGCCGCCGGGACGTTAGCAATAGAAGACGAGGTACTTATGGACGCCCTGCGTGACGAGCGTAAGCAGATCACCGAAGCAAACGGTGTTCCACCATATGTGGTTTTCCATGATGCAATGTTGTTGGGCATGATCGAGTTTCGACCAGCGATGCTTGGCGACATGATGGAAATATCCGGTGTCGGTCAAGCCAAGCTGCAAAAGTATGGCCAACGGTTTCTTGACGTGTTGCAACGGTTCGATGCCGCCGAGGCAAGTATCGAATAACGGTGAACATCCTTCGACTGACCAACGCAGAGATCGCTTTCGGCGATAAAACCCTTCTGGACGGTGCGTCCCTGGTCCTTGAGTCCGGCGAAAAGGTCGCTCTCATTGGTCGCAATGGTGCGGGTAAATCTACGCTTCTCAAGGTGCTGAGTGGAGAAGTTCACACAGACGATGGCAACCTTGGGTTGGTCGATGGCCTGAAGATCGCCGTTCTTTCTCAAGACGTGTTGGCGCCTGAAGATCATTCGATCTATCACGTGGTGGTTGAGGGCTTGGGAGAGCTCGGTGAACTTCTTGATCGCTATCACCTCGTTACGCAAGGGGGGTCGCCTAAGGAGTTGCAGGCGTTGGCCGGCATCGAAGCGGGCATCGAGGCTTTGGGTGGCTGGAACGCGGAGCAGCGGGTGACGCAAATGATTGATCGCATGGCGCTGCCTGCAGATGCCTTGATACGCGAATGCTCAGGGGGCATGCGGCGGCGCGCGATGTTGGCTCGCGCACTGGTTTCTGAGCCCGATTTGCTGCTGCTCGATGAGCCCACTAATCATCTCGACATTCCTAACATCGATGCGTTGCAGATGCTGCTGGCAGCCAGCGCCGCAACGGTGGTGTTTGTGACTCACGACAGGGCGCTGATCGACGCGGTGGCAACGCGAATCGTTGAGCTTGATCGCGGTGCATTGGTGAGTTACCCAGGTAGCTATTCCACGTACCGTGAGCGCAAACGCAAAGCCGACGAGGAAGAGGCTTCCTCCGACCGCAAATTTGATCAGCGGCTCGCGCGAGAGGAAATTTGGATTCGCCAAGGCATTAAAGCTCGCCGAACTCGCAACGAAGGCCGTTCGCGTCGTCTAAAGGCTCTGAGAGCCGAGCGTGCAGCACGAGTGGATAAACAAGGTAACGTCCGAATGGACATCGATACAGGCCCGCAGTCCGGCGCGCTGGTCGTGGAAATGCAGGACGTTACCTTCGGCTACGACACATCCCTGATACAAAGTTTCACTACCCGTGTGATGCGCGGAGACCGGATTGGCATTATTGGTCCTAACGGGTCGGGTAAGAGCACGCTATTGCGATTGATGTTAGGTCAACTCGCGCCCCAGCACGGAACGGTCACAGTGGGAACCCGGTTGAAAACCGCCTATTTCGATCAGCAACGGTCGCAATTGGATGGCTCGTTGACGATCCGAGAGAGCGTTGGCGAAGGTTCCGACACCATCATTGTAGGCGGCGCGCGAAAACATGTGGTGGGCTATCTGGGCGATTTTTTGTTTCCTCCGGCGCAGGTCAACCAACCGGTAGAAAGTTTGTCTGGCGGCGAGAAGAATCGCTTGCTCATGGCCAAACTATTCGCGCAGCCCGCCAACCTGTTGGTATTAGATGAGCCGACCAACGACCTTGATGTTGAAACGCTGGAGTTGCTCGAGGAGTTGCTGTGTGATTTTTCCGGTACGTTGCTGCTGGTTAGCCATGACCGAGCATTCTTGGATGCAGTGGTAACCAGCACGATGGTATTTGATTCAGATGGCCGGTTGCGCGAGTACGTGGGCGGCTATAGTGATTGGCAGAATCAGACGAAGATCGCTAGTCAGAAAAGTTCACGCTTACGCAAAATGCCTGGAGCGCGGAAGCGCGACAACTTTTCCCGGCGGCGGCTCGGTTTCAATGACAAGCGCGAGCTTGCTGACATACCCGATCAGATTGAGTCTCTGGAGGCGCGCCAGACGCAGCTGCAGGAATTGGTTGGTGGACCTGAATTCTATCAAGGTGAGGCCGGTGAGATACAAACTCGACTTGCAGAGCTCGGCGAACTGGCTACTGCTATTGAACAGGCCTATGAGCGCTGGCAGACGCTAAGTGACCAAGTTGACGATGCCTAATCAGAATCGGATCGCCATTTTCGTTGATGTGCAGAACGTGTACTACACCGCGCGACAAGCCTATGGCCGGCAATTCGACTATCGGGAGTTCTGGCGATTGATTGCTGGGCAGGGCGAGATTGTGAAGGCGAACGCATACGCTACGCACCGCGGTGACGCAGGCCAACTCAAGTTTCAAAGCGCACTGAAGTACATCGGATTTTCGGTCAAGCTGAAACCGTTCATTCAACGCAGGGATGGTTCTGCAAAGGGCGACTGGGACGTCGGCATCACGATCGATGTGCTCGATGCTGCGGCGAACGTGGATACTATTGTTTTGCTATCTGGCGATGGTGATTTCGACCAGTTGCTGGAGAAAGTCCGGTGCGCCTATGGCGTTACAGTAGAAGTCTACGGTGTTCGAGAGCTTACTGCGCAGTCACTGATTGACGCAGCAGATACCTATTACCCTATCGACGATCGACTGTTGCTGTAGGTAAAAAATTTCTTGCGTGGGACAAGTGGTAGCGCGACGATTGGGCCGTTGGCGATCTCATTAAGCACGCGAGGGAAATGGTTCGCACGCTGGAGGACCTATTGATTAGGAGAATTGGTGGGCCCACCAACCACCGCAGTGACGATCTAACCTATTGTTTTTAAAAGGTTATGTGTGTTCTTAAGGTCGGAGCTACCCCCAAATATACCCCCTGGATGATTGCGTGGTTGTTTGCGCTTAGAGGCGACTTACGGAAGCGAGATTCACGTTGCATTGGTTGTACGTTTCCCCGTGTCGTCATGCCTCCGAGACCAGTGAGTTACCCGTCAGCCGGAGGAACGAACGTCTCGAACTGCCGCGACATCTCGGTGCTCTCCCAGGTTGCGCAGACGTTCGCGGAGGCGAACGATGGGCGCGCCTGCAGCAGTTGCCAGTAGGCGCTTACCGCGGGCGTGAACAGCGCCTCCTGCTGGATGAAATGTACCCGCGCCAGCAGTGCGGTCGCGACGATATCGGCCAAGGTATAGGCCTCGCCGCAAACCCAACTGCGCCCGTCCTGCAGCCTTTCCTCCAACATCTGCACGAGCCCGGTGACTTCCGCATCGGCCTTGCCCAGCAGGCCCGGGTCGCTCAGCTGGGAAAAGTCACGGTGTTCCATCTGAGCGAGTTTCTTGCGGGCCACATCGCCGGTTTCGGGATCCTCGGCCAGGGTGCGCAGCTTGGCCAGGGTGACATCAGTCTTTGCATGCAGGATGAAACGTTTTAACCCCTCGCTGCGCTGCAGCAGGTGGCCGAAGGTAAAGATCCCGATGAACATGAAGCGCGCATAGAACGCCTCGATGAACTCGTCGATCTCAGCGCGTGCCGCCTGCGGATAGAGACCCCGTTCGGCGTGGCGCTCGACCAGAAAGTAGAGGATGTCCTTGCTG
>DTWD01000389.1 GCA_012963185.1 Acidobacteriota bacterium | reverse complement strand
CTCATCAATAAAAACGATGCATGGTGCATTCTTTTTACCTTGTTCAAACAGATCGCGGACGCGAGAAGCGCCAACCCCAACAAACATCTCTACAAAATCTGAACCACTGATGGAAAAAAATGGTACGTTGGCTTCTCCGGCCACTGCACGTGCGAGCAAGGTTTTTCCGGTTCCTGGAGCGCCCATCAACAAAACACCCTTTGGAATTCGACCTCCCAGTTTCTGGTATTTCTGTGGTTCACGTAAAAAATCAATAATTTCCAGGAGTTCTTCCTTCGCCTCGTCTACACCAGCAACGTCCTTAAATGTAGCTTTCTTCTGGGTACTAGAAGAGAGTTTCGCTCGGCTCTTTCCAAAAGATAATGCTTTATTTCCGCCACTTTGGACCTGCCGCATGAAGAAAATCCAGAACCCGAGAATAAGCAAAATTGGTGCCCAGGTGTACAGCAAAGTCGCCCACGGACTGCCAGTAGCTTCCCTCGCACTAACAGCCACATCACGCTCGACTAACTTATTCACCAATCCTTCATATTGAGGCGGTGCAAACGTACGAAATGACTCACCGGATGTGGTTGACCCCGTAACTTCATTTCCGGTCAGAGTGACATTTTCGACTTGACCTGCATCGACCATCCGGACGAACTCACTGAACGAAACCGCATTGTCTCCGGTCTGAAACTGAGTAGAAAAATTCCAGATCAAGACAACAGCAACGACCAGTACCATCCAGAAGGCAAAACTTCTGACTGAGGTGTTCAAGACGACTCTCCTAACTTCATCACTTTCAAGATTAGCACGCATCGGTCACTATCGGTGACCCGAAATTCCTCGTCGAGTGTTTGTCCCGCAACCCAGACGATTCTGCCACTAGAATCGGCCACAATTGGGACCGTCCCTCGCTTTGCTTTGGAAATCTTTCGATCCACAAAAAGGTCCTGTAGTTTCTTGTGCCCGCCAAGTCCCAAAGGCCGTATAACGTCTCCATGCCGCCAATTTCGAACCGTTAGAGGTAAAACTATCCTTTCACTACTCACGGCAACCGTCCGACCTCTAGCGGAAAGCTTCGGGACGCAGTCGGAGGGTGTCGCGGAAACAACTTCTCCGAGCTCGGGAACTTTAATTTCCCCCGGCACTGATAATGTATATTCGAACTCAGACACTACCGAGGTACGATCCTGGCTTCGACCATTCCACCGAACAAGTTGTGTTCGGTCTGGGCTTTGGAACAGACGACTACCGGGAAAGTCTACCGAGACGTCTGAACGGCAGGATGTATGGATAAGGCTGAGTAATCGATTTATCTGATCAAAGTTGACTGGACGCCCACCGACATGCTCAAGCACTTGCTTTGACACACGTCTGGCAAGGGCGAGGGGGAGTTTGGCTACTGCCTCAGAATCAATATCAGCACCCTCTTCACCGTAACAGACAATTCGACCTACAGCCTGGTCTACTTCGCGTTCCATCCACTCATCATCAGCTCGAGCAATTGAGGCCTCCCGTGCCAACACATTAATAATCCCCTCGGAAAAGTTCTTCCTCAAGAATGGAATAAGTGAGTGACGAATTCTATTTCGTGTGACAACTGTATCTTCATTAGTCTCATCTTCACGATGAGGCAATCCCCGCGCTTTTAAATAATGCCGAAGTTCTTTCCGTGTTATATCGAGTAAAGGGCGCACCACGAAACCATTACGAGGGCGAATGCCAGCTAAGCCGCGCGGGCCAGCACCACGAATAAGCCTCAATAATACGGTCTCCGCTAAATCGTCACGGGTATGACCAGTCACTACACAGTCGGCCACCCGATGCTCACAAATTCGACTAAAGATTTCATATCGAAGACGATGACCTGCCTGTTCTAGGGATATCCCTAAATTACGTGACATAGCCACCACGTCTACTTTCTCAATTAAGAATGGGACATCTAATTCATCTGACAGTTTCCGACAAAATTCAGCATCCTTCTTCGCAGCTGCTCGTAACTGATGATTAATGTGAAGAAACCCTGCGACCGACCACGACGCCTTCGCTGATAACTCACACATCAGGCCAGCAAGTGCAACTGAATCTCCGCCACCAGAAAGTGCAACAACGACCCGACTCCCTTGGGAAATGAGTCCTTGTTCTTTGACGGCCACTCCGACGCGTTGACACAGGTCGACCATAGTCACAAATTAATTCTGACAATCTAGCGAACCACACGAAAGGCAAAAGAAATCGCCATACGTCAAGCTACCCCGGCACGATTCTCCCGAAGAAACAAAACTAGTAACGACCGCCAAACCAACCTGATAAATTAAGTTTGGTGCCGGTGCAGGGACTTGAACCCCGGACCTAGCGGATATGAGCCGCT
>DTWD01000388.1 GCA_012963185.1 Acidobacteriota bacterium | reverse complement strand
GATGTGTAGGTAGGTTCGAAGTCCACCAATGTGATCAAAGTGCGGATGGGTCGTAATCAGGTATCGGATTGGCTTATTCGGCGCGAGCTTCACCGCCTCTTCGATGACCGCGAGGCTGCGTTCTTCATCACCTGGAGCCTCAAAGACGGCGACGAAATCATCGAATTCGATCATGTAGCTATTTGCCGAAGTCCCGCCGAGTAAATAGACGCCGTCGGCGATTTCCTCAACCGTGACATCTGTGGCCCAGGTGGTTTGGGCAACGGACGCTGGAATGGGGACGGGCTCACCGCAGTCGTTGGGTCGTACATCGGCAAATGTTCCACCGTAAGCATTGTGTCCGGTGCTTTTACGATAGAACTGCCAATTGTCATCCCAACCTTGGTGAGAGTGCCAGTTGATCGGCCATTTCACGCTGCCAAACGTGCGTTGGTCCGTCGATTCGTGTTCGATATTGAAGTCGCCAAGGGAAGGAATATTCACTGTGGTTTTGATCCGCTGAATCTGATTCTGTGAATTGATGGTGGCGTCAACTCGGTACTTGTCCAGCATCGTAATTGCCACCACATGCATTCTTTCCGGACTCACGACGTTGCCATCACGTCCTTTTTCAATCTGTTCCCAGCGCCAAAAGGCGACCGGGTTCGCGCCAGGCATACGGGCGGCTTTAAGAAATCCGTGAGGATTCAGCCACAGATCTAGCTGGTAAATCTCGGCTATTTTCGGTGGCACGGCAACAGGCTGACTATTGCCGTCAATAGACCATGCTGCTGTCCCGTTCACAATATGGGTTTGCTGGGGCATTTGTTGGGTTGCCGTGCCGCCCTGCCAGCCAACGCCATATTTATATGAGGCGGGCGTTAATCCCGGTTGCCGCGTGAAGGTTTCCGTGCTCGTCCCAGCCGCCCAGTTAATTGTCCGCGTGTAATTCGACATAGAGTCGATTCGGGGCCAATCGATATTGACGGCATTCTCATAGGTTTGACCAACCGCACCACTGTAGCCTGAGCCGGAGTAGGTGATACATTGGAGGCTTGCCTCGCCGATTTCTTCCGCGACTGCGGCTAGGAGTGGAGCCGGGTCCACGTATCCTGGGGGATATGATTGCGCAGTGAATTCCGCTGTCACACTAGCGGCGACTAAGGCCGTGACGAATAGATGACGACTGGACATAGCACCTCCTTGGCTGCGTGACACTTTATCAGGTGCTATCCTCTGGCACCGTTACAGATATGGATTCATTTGTTAAAGGGAGTAGTAAATGAGAACTGTGCAAAAGCTCACGCTTGATGATGCTCGTTGCATCATGGAGGGAGCGGAGGCGAAAGCGCGCGAAATCAGCATTGATATGGATATTGCGATCACGGACGATAACGGAAGTCTGTTGATGTTTCATCGGATGGATAATGGCCGCATTACGAGTATTGATATTGCTATTAGTAAGGCCTTCACGGCGGCGGCGGCGCGCCGGTCGACACGTGCATATGGCGAAGTCAGTGGCCCTGGCGGACCAGCATTTGGCATTCATGTGAGCAATCAAGGTCGATTTATGATCGTGGCCGGTGGGGTGCCGTTATTTGTCAACGAAGAGATTGTGGGCGGGGTCGGCTGTAGTTCGGGAACACCTGACCAGGATGAGATTGTGGCGCAGGCAGGGATTGATGCGTTTCTGAAGACACTTGGTTGATACGCGGATAGTGTGACGTAGGTGGAAGGTAGTAAATTCTTTACGCACGTCACGGCGTTTGCCCTGGTGTTGGCTGGCATGAGCTGTGAGCGATCCCGTGAGACTGCGGGTATTCCGCCAGTCGTGACTACGAACGCGACAGGGCCAACGCTTATGAACGACCGGTGGCGGATTGTGAAGATGGCAATGGCGCATGACGTCTTTACAATCGAGGTTGAAGTTGTTGAGCCGTCTAACGCCTTGGTGGTTGCGCGTGAACTTGTGGAACCTCTCCAGTCGCAATACGCTGAAGTTCTTGTCTATGTGTATGCCGAGGGCGAAGGTTCTGGAGGACACATTCCGATGAAACGTATCGAATGGACGATCGATAATGGTTTTAGTGAGCTCGAGTATTGATTGGCGCGCCCTTAAATCATCCGAAAAGAAGATTGACGATAAAGGTGGCTGCTAGGATTCCTGTCACGTCGGCGGCGAGGCATGCTGGCACGGTATGCCTCGTGTTCCGGATGCCAATAGCACCGTAGTACACAGCCAGTGTGTAGAAGGTTGTTTCGGTGCTCCCTGTAAACGTGCCACTCATGTAGCCGATTAATGAGTCAGTTCCGTGAACCCGCATCGTCTCAGCAGCGAGCGCAAATGATCCGGAACCTGAAAATGGTCTCAGTACGGCAAGTGGTAAGACCTCAGGCGGCATTCCGACAAGCTCGGTAAGAGGTGCTAAGAACCCAACCAATACATCTAGGGCGCCCGAGGAACGGAACATGCCAATCAATACAAGAATTGCGACCAGAAACGGAATAATTCTGAGGGCAACCTGAAACCCTTCCTTCGCACCTTCGACGAGTGATTCGTAGACGGCGACCTGGCGTACCCAACCATAGGTAACCAGTGCCGCAATGATGATTGGAATGCTCCAAAACGACATGATGGACCGAACAAGGTCGAAGACTGGTTCGTAGGCTATCTGGGTTGCGATAGAACGGACCGCAAGTGCGAACAGACTGATCCAAAACAGTCGACTTAGCCAAAGTCGAAAGGTGGTCGGTTTTATGTCCGTCTCGCCAGTCCTAACAGGAACGTTCTCGGATTCACTGTTTAAGTCGTTTTCCGTGCTCCCTGGGTCAATGGAGGCTGGTTCCGTAGCGCGATAGGTTGGTAATTGGGCGAACAATGATGCCGCGAGAACGGCCATCACGGTGGCCGAAGCGCTGGCAAACCACGTGGTCAGGAAAATCCCAGCGGGGTCCTGTGAGCCCATTGAGACCCGCAGCGCCACCATGCCGGTCGGGAGGATAGCCAGCGCGGAGGTATTGATGGCCAGAAACATCACCATCGCGTTGGTCGCTGTGCCAGAGTGAGCGTTGTGTTTGTCAAGCTCTTGCATCGCCTTAATGCCGAACGGTGTGGCGGCGTTCGCGAGACCAAACATATTTGCTGATAGATTCAACACGATTGCACCTATCGCTGGACTGTTTGGTGGCAAACTCGGAAACAAAAGGCGAATCGGCTTGTTCAGGCCTCGGGCGACTTTTGTCATGAGGCCTGCATCTTGTGCGATACGGATAAGCCCGAGGAAGAACGCCATTGTGCCGACGAGTCCAATGGCGAGTTCAACGGCGTCGCTCGCCGACGCCATTACGCCCGTCGTCAACTGTTCCATGCGACCCGACGAAGCCGCCAGTAGAATAGAAATCAGCGAGACGGTGACGAATAGCCCGTTCAGCATGAGATAGGCGTTTAGTACCAGGTGATTATGGTTCGAACGATGTCCCAGCGGTTGCGGAGTTATCCATCGCGTCGGTCGCCCGTATCACCATACGCGAAAAATCGCCGACATCAACAGTAACCGTGAATAGTTCCTCGGTGGTGTCGGATATGCCGTCGCTTGGATAGATGAGTTGCCACTGTTCTGTGTCAGTGCTGTATTCGACTCGTTCAACGGGCGAGTGAGTATCACTGACGGTAAATTCAAGAGTGATTGTTTCGGTATCCCGTGTTGCTGGTGGAACCGTGATGCTCGGTGGCGAATTGTCGATTACAAGTGGTCCCGTATCTCTGTCGCCAGTTAGATAATCATTTGAGGTATTCGCGAGGAGATCCGAGGCGACGATTCGTACAGAGTAAATACCGTCTGGCACGGTTGTAGTGTCCCACGTGTATATCGTTGAGTCGGTCTCTCGTTTGAGTGGTGTCCACGCGGCGGCGACCGGTGCCTCGTCTGACCGGTAGAGAACTTCGAATTGAAGTTGATCTCCGTTCAGGTCGCGCGCCTTCCAGACGAATGTTCTAAGTCCTTTTCGGTAGACCTGCCGCCCCAGGGTCGTTGCTGGTATCTCGGGACTACTCGGTCCCCGTGCTGTCGATGGTAACTCTCGCTCCACGTCGAGTCCTGCGATAGGAGGGTCTCCACCGGCCAGGGCCTGCTGAAACACTTGGCCCGGAGCATGCGTGGTGATTTCTGTGACTTCCGGCGCCAAGTTACGCGGCAGATATGCGGTCGTAACCGAATGCAATGAGGGTGTGTCAGATCGTCCGGTTAACACCGCTTTCCACTGCACGTAACGGGCTTTGGGATTTTCTATTCGGGTGCCACGGGGCAGTTCTGTTGCGGCTGACCAATCACTCCACGTATCGCTAGGGTCCTTTGTATTTCCGGTCCGAGTAAAGAGCTCAATGGCGCTGTCACCTGGAGTGGTGGCTTGCCACGTGAGCGCACCCCATGTGGCGAGGGTGCCAGTGTCATGAACTTCAGAGTGATAAGTGCCTTCTCGAACGCGATCTGAGTCTAAGCGAGCGACCAGACCAGGATTCGCCGTCGCAAAATAAAGTGCCCCACTCACATCTGGCACGAGTTGAGTGATCTGTTGGGCGTGAGTGCTGGTCAGCAGAGTGGCGGACGAGTTGTCAGCCGTAACGCGGAATACTTTTCCGTCTGGACCTGTTGCGATGATCGCTCCCCGGGCTGTCTCGTTGTCGTCAAGGACGGCGTAAGGGGTGTCGATATTGGAATCCCACACGAGATTCCAGATGCCGTCTGGCTGTATCTCATAGACGGCACCGTTGGTTCCGTTGCCGGTCGCTGCAGTTGATGTTGTTGTCGATGGGGCCGATGCTGCAGGCGTCGAGGCCGTGGATGCGTCAGCGCTAGTCGGTACCGTTACGCTGCTAGTCGAACTATTAGCCGCTACGACAAGCACGGCGCCATTGGAAGCGATATGCAGGTCGGCTATCTCTTCGTAGCCACTGTCGAGCAGCACGAACCCTGTCCCGTCTGGTTCAATGCGGATTACATGTCCTGGAGTCGTAGTGCCGGCGAGAATCCGTCCATCTTCGGTGGTTACTAATGAGCGTACGTGAACTGCACTGGTTTCGTAAAAGAGTTCGGCGTTACCCTCTGGCGTGATCCCGTATACGCGCCCTGGATTACCGGTTCCAACATAAAGGGTTCCCGATGCATCGGTTGCAAGAGACCAGATATACGGTTCATCGGGATCAAAGACGACACGGACATTCCTATCAGTATCGATGCCGAAGACTTTTCCGTCTGGTCCCGTTGCCGCGAAGACACCACCTTGGCCGTCGATTGCGAGTGCATAGACCGAGAGTGTATCGAGCTCAAAACTGGTAACTTCACCGTCATCCCGCGCAATTCGCGTGACCGCACCCTTCGGCCCGGATCCGATCCAGACTGCGTCCCCATCGGTTGCGAGCGACCAGATAAACGGTTCGGTGGTGTCGTAGATTAATTCAATGTTTGGTCCGAGCAGGATTTGACCGGTGGCATCAACGGAAATGTTTTGGGTTTCTCCGCGTAGAAAGTCGTCTTGAGTCGAGACGAGCCAGAAAACGGGGCTCGCTCCGTGAGGCAGTGCTGGCACAAGTGCCAGGTAGAGAGCAATTTGAGCGAAGAAAATCAATCGAATACGTGTCATTCGGAATCAATGAGGATGGTCAACCTTCTGGAGCCAGATATGACCCGATCAGTGGGCAGTTCCCATTCATTAACTTGCGAGTGAGTGAGCTTGGTAAGGGTTCCGTTTCCGGCATCGGCTTCGAGCACGGCCAGAATTGATGGAGGGAGAGACTCCAATGCATTGCCCTGAAGTACTGCACCGGGTTGCGGGCTTAGTAGTTGAACGTAGAGGCGGTTATTTTTCCGACGTGAATTTAAACGATCGATGAGTTGGGTGACTGACCGGATCTCCGTGACCCGTCGTCCTGATTGGATGTCTTCTTGTTCGAGAGTGACTGCGTCTGCGACCAATAAATCCACCGTACCAGTGACATGGCGGGGAATGTTAAGTTCGAGCGTATACGTCT
>DTWD01000387.1 GCA_012963185.1 Acidobacteriota bacterium | reverse complement strand
AATTGCCAAAAGATGCGCAGGTTCGCAATTAGAAATCCGATACCCAGTACAAATAGCACGACATCCACGGTTGAAGACACATCAAAGTCACCCACAGTCAGTCCGTATATGTTTTCAAACAACTCGCCTACACCCTTGACTGATACTCACCAGTTTCCGTATTCACTCTGACTCTGTCGCCGTTAGCAATAAATGGTGGAACCTGCACAACGAGCCCGGTCTCAAGCGTCGCCGGTTTAAGTTGTGCATTGGCAGTAGCCCCTTTGATAGCCGGCGCGGTTTCTTGAACTGTAAGGTCAACGGTAAGCGGTAATTGAATTCCAATAGGCTCGCCTTCAAAAGACTCAACAACAATTGTTGCATCAGCCATTAGATATTTAACTGATTCACCTAAGGTATAGACCGTTAAATGCGTTTGCTCGTAGGTCTCCGTATCCATAAAGTGATACCCACCGCTGTCGGAGTAAAGAAACTGCATCTCACTTGAGTCGAGTATCACTCGTTCAACAGAGTCACCAGAAGCAAATTTGTGATCCATTAGCGTGCCAGATCGCACATTCCTCATCTTGGCCTGAACAAAACCACGCCCTTTCCCTGGCGTAACATGGTTAAGATCGAGAATGCGATATAGCGCGCCTTTCATTTTTATTAGCATCCCCTTGCGGAGACGTGTTGCTTGGACTGATTCCATAGGTAAGATCCAAAATGCTAGTCAATATGTCGAAATAACTAATTCAAAGCAGCTCGGTACATTCGCCGATAATATATATTGGAAGTAATTTACGAACTATCTATGTTCATGCGCGCCTCGTCAATCGCCATCGTATTTCTCGTTCTGACATCCGGAATCATTGCTGGAATAGTTCTAACTGGTTCACTCCGTACAGCGTCAACCAGTGAAGCAAATTCATCAACAGAGCTTCCGTCCAACACATCAGTCCAACAGGACATAATCTCCCAACAACCACGAGAACCGAAAGTCTCGGCACAGCCAGTTAATCTTTTGGCGGACCTGCCAAACTTTAGTGACATCGCAGAGCGAACTGTAAAGGCAGTCACAAATATTTCTTCGAGACAGGTTATCCGCCAACGCTCTCCATTCGACAATGACCCGTTCTTTAGATACTTTTTTGGCGATTCTCCCGGAATGTCGGGGTATCGGGAACAGTCAAGTCTCGGATCAGGTGTCATCGTTGCGTCGAACGGTTACATTCTCACCAACGCCCACGTCGTCGGACGCAACTCAAGAGGCGTCACGGTAACCCTGGCAGACGAACGAGATTACGAAGCAGTAGTCGTTGGCCGTGATGAATCGACTGACATTGCATTACTGAAAATTGAAGCAACCGAATTACCAACCGTACCGTGGGGAGATTCGTCGACTCTGCGCATTGCGCAGTGGGTTCTTGCTATTGGAAACCCCTTCCAACTAAATCAAACCGTCACGCTGGGCATCGTGAGTGCCGTTGGTAGGGACAACCTTGGAGTCGCGCGTTACGAGGACTTTATTCAGACAGATGCAGCGATAAATCCGGGGAACTCCGGAGGCGCCTTAATCAATGCTAGCGGTGAACTTGTTGGTATAAATACTGCTATCTATAGCGATAGTGGCGGTTACCAAGGCGTTGGTTTTGCTGTTCCGAGCAACCTTGCTCGTCGCATCATGGAGGAGCTGTCCGATTACGGCGAAGTCCGTCGAGGTTCGCTCGGCTGGGTCGATGTTCGCCCTCTGACACCACAACTAGCAAGAGAAGTGGATGCACCTGACACCCGTGGCGTCGTCGTTTGGCAGATCCATGGCCAATCGGCTGCTTCCATTTCTGGCGTTGAACCCGGCGATGTTATTCGTTCTATAGACGGCCAGTCAGTAGACGACGTTGCAGCATTTTCACGATTAATCTCCGATGCTGAGGTCGACTCCACCGTAACACTTGGCCTGCTACGCTACGGACGGCCGATCGAACTTCGCATAATAGTTGAACGAGCGCGACCCCAACCACGATAGGCCTAATAATTAGCAGCCATTTAGACGTCTTGGACCAGACACGGCTCTACTCTGCAGCGAAAAAACGCGCCACCGTCGCTCCGTCGCAGCACTGATCCCAATTCTTGAACTCCAGCCAGTCGCACCAACGAAACGAACAGAATCTTGAATGTACAGGCCCTCTGCACACATATCAATTCTATTGTGCCGAAGGGTTACGCCAAACGAACGTGAAATATTTCCCGGCCCTCGACAAAGATCGGCAGTTTCTAGTCTAGCTACACGAGTCGACTTTGAACCTTGACGACGGCGACGCATCAATGCTTCACCAGTAAGTGGCTCTACAGCACGAACTAGCACCGCGGCGGGACACCCTATTGACTCAGTAACGACGTTGAGCAAATAGTGCACACCATAGTTGCGATAGACATACGCGTGACCAGGCCTTCCATACATCGGTGAATTACGCTGCGTCAGTCCAGATGCGGCGTGGCACGCCGGATCATCTTCACCAATGTACGCTTCAACTTCGACGATGACACCGGCGACTAAACCAACAAGGGCATTATGTACAAGAACCTTACCGATGAGATCGCGAGCAACATCAAGCGTCCGCCGGTGATAAAAAGACCTCGAAAGGCGTGGCATTTATTCTACGAATCTGCGTAAGCGTGGGTACGACTATTGGCCAGTACCTCCCGCAAATAACGACCTGTATGTGACACTGCATGCTCTGCAACGCGTTCGGGTGGGCCAGCTACAATTAACTGTCCACCGGCCTCACCACCCTCTGGACCGAGATCGATGACCCAGTCTGCCGTCTTAATAACATCGAGATTATGCTCAATAACCAATAGCGTGTGACCAGCTTCAACTAATTTCTTAAACGCCGACAGTAACTTAGCGATGTCATCAAAATGCAATCCAGTCGTCGGTTCATCAAAAATGTACAGTGAACACTCGCTGTGACGAGTGCCCAAGTGAGCTGCGATCTTGATACGTTGAGCCTCTCCGCCTGATAACGTCGTAGCCGGTTGACCAAGTCGAAGATAACCCAGTCCGATCTCATCCAGCACCTGAAGACGACGAATAACCTTTGGCGAACCACTAAAAAACTGCAGCGCCTCCCTGACCGTCATATCAAGAACCTGGTCGACCCGCCGTCCCCGGTACGTCACTTCGAGCACCTGCGATTTAAATCTCTTACCATCACAATGTTCACAGGGTACGAATACATCTGCGAGAAATTGCATTT
>DTWD01000386.1 GCA_012963185.1 Acidobacteriota bacterium | reverse complement strand
GACGCACATCTTCAACGGTCCCAATAACAAAACCCTTCGGATAAATCCCGTCAGTTCCGGACGTTACGACCGCATCACCAATTTGTACATCTTCAAGGTTTGACACATAATCCATGCGTAGAAGCGACTGTCCATCTACACCTGTGACAACACCGGCCGCACGTGTCCGCTCGATCAAGGCACCGGCTGCTGCATTGCGATCGATTAGAAGCTGTACTTTAGCGGCCCGAGGACCGGGCGTCCCTACAACTCGTCCCACCACACCATTTGGCGCGATAACCGCAAGGTCTTGCCGAACTCCATCTCCAGTTCCTCGGTCGACCGTAAACGTCCGAAACCACGGCGTCGCATCTACGGCGATGACCCGTGCACTTAATGTCAAAAGCTCTGCCGAATTACGTAATTCAAGTAACCGCTGCAGAGATCGAGCCCGCCGTGCTAACGCATTCTGTTGTTGCAATTGCACTTCAAGTTGATCGATCGACTCGCGGAGCACAGCATTCTCTTCTTCTGCATCACGAAGAGACACATACCGGAACCACGCCGTGCCTACTGCGTTTGTACCGAACGAAATAATCTCCTCTATTCCAGCCAGTGCACTGAAGCTAACCACCTGAAGGATATTTTCTTCCTGGCGTACATTTACCTGCGCTGATATCAAGATTACGTGGCCGAGAACTACGGCCAGAACGAGGTAACCGACACGTTGCCGTCTCTTAAACACGTACGCCTCGCGTCCTTCCAGGACACACCAAGATATATAGAGCGACTCAATTACTCAGGGATGGATATTTTCCGAAGCAAATTGAAGTCATTTAACATTTGCCCGGCACCAAGCACAACAGAAGATAGTGGTTCTTCCGCCATCGCCAAAGGCACGCCGGTTTCCTCACGTAGTCGTATATCAAGATTTTTCAACATCGACCCGCCGCCCGTCATGACAATACCCCGATCAACAATATCTGCCGATAGCTCTGGAGGAGTACATGCAAGAGCATCGAGCAACGCTTTGACAATCTGGTCGACTGTATCTGACAAAGCCCCGCGTATTTCCTCATCGGTGACCGTAATAGTCTTGGGCACTCCCTCAATCAAATGCCGCCCTCTCACTTGATATGTAACGGGCTCGTCGAGCTTGTAGGCAGACCCTACGTGCATTTTTATCTGTTCGGCCGTTCGTTCGCCGATCAATAAGCTATAAGCCTTTTTGATGTACTCAGTAATCGCATGGTCCATCTCATTACCAGCCACGCGAACAGAACTCTTATACGCGATACCTGCCAATGAAATCACGGCAATGTCAGTGGTACCACCACCGATGTCGACAATCATATTCCCAGACGGTTCCGTGATCGGCATACCAGCGCCGATCGCTGCTGCCATCGCTTCTTCAACGAGATGCACTTCTGAGGCACCAGCCTTGTCGGCACTGTCACGAACCGCGCGCTTCTCCACCTCAGTAATTCCGGATGGCACTCCAATGATCATCCGCGGGCTAATCCACATCGTACGATTGTGCGCCTTCTTGATAAAGTACCCCAGCATCATCTCTGTCCGTTTGAAATCTGCGATGACACCATCTCTCAAGGGCGTAATTGCTTCAATATTGCCGGGCGTTCTTCCCAACATCTCCTTTGCTTCAAACCCAACGGCCTCTACGCCTCCATCGCGCATATTGATAGCAACAATCGACGGCTCGTTAAGCACAATCCCTTTGCCACGCGCGAACACGCAGGTATTCGCTGTACCAAGGTCGATCGCGAGATCATTTGAGAACAGTGAAAAAATTGAACGGAAACTCAATTTCTAATATCCGTCGTGTTATAGCTCAATTGGAATTGAGTGTTGTTGTGGAGTCCCACTGCCGGAGCGGACGCTAGGTCAGCGAGACGTCGTTGCCTAACCGTAGCACTATAAAAGCGAATAACCATCGCTCCGGCGGGTTCTGATAATTCCCCTAAGTCCTTTAACTACTCGCAAATATATCACACGGGGCTGTGCAAACCAGTGCATCTGGCACCCAGACCACCAAGAAATATTCCGGCGCCTGTTCGTCCATCCATAAAAACAGCCGCTTCGAACCCCAAGAATTCAATCTGAACCTCCGGTAGTGACAAAACCTGTCGCACGAAATGGACTGCGATTGACCCACGAGGTAAAGACCTGTCTCAACTGCTTGCCGTCATTGAACTTCTCCCCCTAGAATGAGGGTTCGCTCTTAACGCGACTGAGTAACTAGAGGGGAGTAGCGCGCGTCATGACCATGCTTGACCGAATGCGACAACATAAGAGGTGGCTCAAATGGAGTCTCGGACTTGTCGTGCTGGCGTTCATCGCAATCATTCCCGGCGTTTCCATGAGCCCGATGACCGACCCAACACTCCCTTCAAACGTTATTGCCAGGGTGGGCGAGCATGAGATTTCGTTACTCCAATTCCAACAAATCTATATGCAGCAACTCAATAACTACCGCCTGCAATCAGGTGGGGATGTGTCCGAAGAAATTCTTCGCTCACTTGGAATTGACCGACAGATCATCCAGCAACTGATCGACGAATACGCTGCAATCACTGAAGCAGAACGTCTCGGTCTTGTCGTCGGCGATGCTGAAGTGCGAGAACGCATCATTACGCTTCCACAGTTGCAAGTTGACGGGCAGTTCATTGGAGATAGTGCGTATTACCAACTACTTCAGACGCAGCAACCACCGATTAATCCGACGCAATTTGAAGAGGAAATCCGTCAACAAATCATGCTAGAACGGTTACAAACGGCAGTAACCAGTTGGATGACCGTTACAGACGAAGAAATCGCCGAAGAACATCGTCGGCGTAACGAGAAGGTAAAAGTCAATATCATTTCTTTTCGAGCCTCAGAATTTCGTGACGAGGCGGAAGCAACCGACGATGACATCTCGCTTCTCTACGAAGAAGAAGCAGCCAATTACGAAGTTCCTGAGAAACGGCAACTGCGTTTCCTTCTCGTTGATGAATCAGAAATCTTTGACAGCCTGACCGTCACCGATGATGAGGTGCGTCAGTACTACGATACAAATATTTCGCAGTACCAAACTCCAGGGCAAGTACGTGCCAGCCACATTCTTCTTCGCGTTGATGACGAAGACACCGAGGAAGAAGTCGTTGAACACGCGGCCGACCTCGCGACCCAAGCTCGCGGTGGTGCTGACTTTGCTGAGCTTGCCCGAGAACATTCCGATGATGAAGGAACCGCTGAAAACGGAGGGGACTTAGGACTTTTTGGACGCGGCCGGATGGTCCCTGAATTTGAAGCTGCCGCCTTTGAAATGAATGAAGGCGACATCTCTGACCCGGTCAAGAGCGCGTTTGGTTATCACGTCATTCAAGTAACCGAAAAACAAGAAGAAATCACACAACCATTTGAAACTGTGCAAACAACGATTCAGAATCTTCTGAAACAGGAACGAGCCTCATCGCGATCGACAGCGCTTTCCAGAGCGATCGCGGCCGAAGTGGAGACACCAGAAGATCTGGCGCAGGCTGCCGCTTCACGTGGCTACGAACTACAGGAATCGGGTTTCGCAGCTCGTGGAGAACCAATCCTTGGTCTCGGAATGGCGCCACAAGTCTCTGCTCAAGCATTTTCCATTGAACCAAACGAAGTCGCCGGGGTTGACACGCCTTCTGGGCCCGCCTTCATTACGGTGATCGCCACTCAAGACCCGTATATACCACCAATCGAAGAAGTCCGCGATCGGGTACGTGAAGATGTCATCAGAAAGAAGTCGCTGGCACTGGCGTTGGAGCGTGCGAATGAAGCGGCGGAGGTACTGAAATCAGCCGACGACTTCGTCTCAGCAGCTGAAACGGCCGAATTTGCAGTCGGGACAAGTGAACTCGTTGCGCGTGGAGCCTCATTCCCGCAGGTAGGTATTAGCTCGCCGGTTGAAGCTGTCGCATTCGCCATGGAACCGGGGGCAGTGAGCGATGTCATTCAAGCGGCAAACTCCGCAGCAATCGTCCATTTGGTAGAAAAGGAAGATGCCTCTGAAGATGACCTCGCAACCAACCAAGATGCACTCCGGAATGAGTTGCTGTTTTCACGACAGAATCAGTTCTTTAGTGCCTACATGGAGAACGCCAAAGAACGACTCGATATTGATATCGACTTAGAGGTTTTAGACCAGGCCTTAAATCCAGTTTAACAACCAGGCCCCGGCTCATCGGACAGGCATGAGTACCATAGGCGCACCCTGCACGTAGCCTAGAGGCAACGGCCCTAGCACGTCTTTCAACATATCAGCATACGGCGATATCAATACCTCTAACGCCCCCCTCGCAACGCCAATCCCGAACCAATTCCGAAGCACTTCGAAGAATGACCGTGGTTGCGGATATGTCACCAGAGTGATCGGAGTCTCTGCAGCAATGCCGGCTTCTGTCTTCGCAATCTCAATAGCTCGGTGCAGTCCTCCTAATTCATCAACAAGGCCATTGTCGTAAGCTTGGCGACCAGTCCATACCCGTCCCTGCGCAATCTGGTGCACCTGGTCACGACTGAGCCCACGACCGTCTGCGACGACCTGCAGAAATCGCTCGTAAGTATCATCGATTTGAGCTTGTACCGCTTGGCGTGCACTATCTGAAAATTGAGTCGTCGGCGAAAACAGATCAGCATGAGTCCCGTCAGTCACGACCTCAACATTGACACCAAGCTTCTCTAACGTCTCACCGGCAACATACTTGCCGCCGTAGACACCGATCGAGCCGGTAAGCGTGCCCGGGTGCGCGACAATCACATCGGCAGGAGCTGCAATGTAGTAGCCACCAGACGCCGCCAGATCTGACATCGACACAATGAGCGGTTTCTCAGCACTCGCCAAATCGAGCTCTCGCCACATCACGTCGGCGGCCACCGCAACACCCCCAGGACTATCAACTCGAAGAACAATTGCCTCAATCTCAGCATCTTCACGCGCTGCTCGAATAGCTGACGTCAGCGTTTCAGAACCGACAGTTTGGTTCCCCTGCAAATCGTTTCCATTGGTTCCAAAATTGATAACACCTTCGGCATAGACAAGAGCGACTCGCGAACCATCTTCACCGGGCAACGTCACCTGTCGGTAGTCTGCATAATCAACGATCGACGGACTACTGCCGAGCGGCAACCCATCTATCAACTGATCTTCATACACCAGCGCGTCCACAAGACCCACGCGCACAGTGTCTGCCGCTTTATACGGACCGTCATCAATAAGTACACGTACACGAGCCAGTGTTAATTCACGTCCTTCCGCAATACCAGCGACCAACTGGTCATAGAGATCGCGATTCAGTGATTGAGCCATCTCACGATGCTCCGGCGTAAAGGTTGTTTCGGTATAGAGATTCACAGCCGTTTTATAGTCGCCAGCGGACAGCATATCCGCCTGAAAACCGACTTTATCCAGCGCCTCTCTTAAAAACACTGCATAGCTACTGACACCGATGAGATTGAGCGGACTCGTCGGAGTCATAAATACCTCGTCACACGCAGACGCCAGGTAGTAAGCCTGCCCCGTTCCATATTCCAGGTACGCAACGATCGGTTTACCTGACGCCTTGAAGTCAGTTACAGCATCTCGAATCTCCTGGACCTTTCCCCATAGACCTTCAGCAATTGACGGAATGAGAACAACGGCCGATATCCGCTCGTCTACCTTCGCCTTACGAAGCGTACTAACGAGCGACAGGACCGTATCTCTCTGGTTGATGAGCCCAAATATATCGTCAGCCTCCTGTTCCCCAAGGCTGTCCGGTACACGCAGCCACAAGATTGAGTTCGTTTCGATCGTTGGGCCGCCACTTCCCAGGAAATACACCAGTGCAACACCGGATATGGAGATGAGGACGGCCATCACAAGAAACGACAAAATGAAACGCATACCTCTCGACATCATTACATGATCTCCTTGAAGAAAAGCTCGCTTCAGCGAGTATATGAGGAACAAAAAGCAATTGGGAAAGCGAGTGATATACTCTCGCTCTCTTTGGTTGCCTTACTGCGGAAGTGGCGGAACGGCAGACGCGCTAGCTTCAGGAGCTAGTGAGCTTCGGCTCGTGGGGG
>DTWD01000385.1 GCA_012963185.1 Acidobacteriota bacterium | reverse complement strand
TGGTCTGCTTCCCTTGGTTGTTCGGCCGCCACATGTCCCACAATCACTCCTGAGAATGCGATTCCAAGAAAAACCGGACGCAACCTCCAATTTGGCATGCCTTATTGTCTCTCATAGGGCATCGAATGATGACCTTTTGGATGCGTTATTAACGCGCGGTTCTTTTCCTGGTCATTTGATAGAAGAATTGAAGGTCACGACGATTCGGCATTCGTAGTTGTCTCTTCTGATTTGTCGAAACGCCTGCTGTGACAGAACTGACTAAAATCATTACGTCTTGAAGAAGACACGTCTAATTCGCTATCCTGCTCTTTCTACTGCTGAGTGAGAGCAACAGTTGGTGCGTTAAATCTGCTGTTGTGACCTTAAAATGGCTAAAACCGTGAACGGTGACGAACTTGGATTTGACGTGACTTCATCCATGATTGAGGCCAAAAGCCTCTCCAAGTACTTTGGTCCATTTGTTGCGGTCAATAACATTTCGTTTGCTATCCCAGAGGGTCAGGTTGTCGCGTTTCTTGGTCCGAACGGCGCTGGTAAGACCACGATGATGCGCATGTTGACAGGTTACTTGGCTCCGAGTGGCGGCGAGGCTGTTATCGCTGGTCACGACGTGAGGCATGACCGGATTGCTGCGTCAAGGCGACTAGGGTATCTACCGGAGAATGGTCCAATGTATCCCGATATGACACCTCTTGACCTTTTGCATTTTTTTGGTGAAGCGCGAGAGATGGCACCGTCAACGATGAAAAATCGTATTGAGGCGGTTGTCGATCTTTGTGCACTAGAACTTGTTCTTGAAAAACCAATCGGTAAATTGTCAAAAGGGTATCGTCAGCGTGTGGGCATGGCGCAGGCATTGTTGCATGACCCAGACGTGTTGATTATGGATGAACCGACGGCGGGTCTAGACCCAAATCAAATCCGCCAATTTCGGAACAACATCCAACGGCTTGGCCGTACAAAAACGGTGTTGATCTCGACACATATCTTGCATGAAGCCGATGCGATTGCTGACAGGGTTCTTCTCGTCAATAATGGACAGCTTGTGTTCGATGGCACCATTAATGAGCTCCAAGAAGATGGCTCATTAGAGCAGCCCTTTTATCGGCTTACAGGCGGCGGCGTTGTTCAGTCAGAAGTGGATAGCGAATCGTCGGATGGTGTTGCTGACGGAGTGGAAAGTTAAATGGTGGGGACATCGATTGTAAATACGGCGGTCGTCAAAGCGGTTGCGCGCCGTGATCTTCGGATGTATTTCAGTAATCCAAGTGGCTATGTATTCGTCACACTTTTCATTTTCATGAGTGCGGCGGCTGCGTTTTGGCAGGATAGATTTTTTCTTCAAAATCTTGCGAACCTTGATCAGTTAAACAGCATTTTTCCTTACCTGCTCGTGGTTTTTATTCCGGCTCTTACGATGGGCGTTTGGTCGGAAGAGAAAAAACTTGGAACGGATGAACTGCTTCTTACCCTGCCAGTGTCCGATGTTGAGGTTGTTCTTGGTAAGTATTTCGCGGTTTTGGGCATTTATACGGCTTCACTCGGATTATCCCTCAGCTACGTGCTGGTTCTGTTCTATCTAGGTAGTCCTGACCTTGGTCTAATGTTCAGTAATTACACCGGATACTGGCTAATTGGTGCGGCGCTGATTGCGGTCGGAATGTTAGCGTCCCTACTCACCCGAAACGCGACCGTCGCATTTATTCTTGCCGCTCTTTTTTGTGCCTCGCTAGTGGCTGCGGGAGGGGCAGTCGGTTCCGTGCTTCCTGGCTTTGAGCGTTCGGCGATGGCGCTTGGTGTGTTTCTCCACTTTGATGATTTTGCCAAGGGCATTGTGAGCCTAAGTGGTGCGAGCTATTTCATTGCGGTCGGTTCGTTTTCCCTTTATCTAAATGTACTGGTCCTGAGTCGTCGGCATTGGCCAGCCCGCGCTGACGGATATCCGATGTGGACGCATCAGGCAGTCCGCGCCGTGGCAATCGTGATTGCGCTGATTAGTTTCGGGGTACTCGTCACACGGTTTAGTGTTCGGGTTGATGTGACGGCGGAACAACTTCACTCGTTGAGCGATGAAACGCGTGCTCTCCTGGCAGAATTACCGGAGGATCGCCCCGTTTTTATTCAGGCGTATGTCAGCCCAGTGGTGCCAGAACCCTTCGTGCAGACACGGTCGAACCTTATTAGCATTCTTGAGGAAATCGATGCGATTGGAGGAGCGCGTGTTGAAGTATTGATTCATGACACCGAGGCCTTTACTGATGCGGCTCGTGAAGCCCGAGAGACTTTTGGTATCGGTCCACGACCAGTTCGTAATGTCAGTACGGCACGTTCCGAAGTGGAACAGGTATATCTCGCCGCGGCGTTCACCTGCGGTGCCGAAGAACAAGTAGTTGGGTTTTTTGACGTCGGACTTCCAGCTGAGTACGAAATTATGCGAAGTATCCGAGTCGTTGCGCGGGCTGAGAGAAAGCGTATTGGCGTTGTTGCGACGATGGCGAGCCTATTTGGGGGTACCAACTTTCAGCAGAATCAATTTTCGCCACAATGGTCTGTAATTACTGAGCTCAGAAAGCAATACGATGTGGTCGAAATCAGTCCGGAAATGGCAATTTCCCAAGATGTCGATGCGTTGCTAGTTCCGTTGCCGTCGTCTCTTCAAACGGATGAGCAAGGGTTCGTCTCAGACTACATTCGATCAGGCAAACCGGCTCTGATTTTGGTCGATCCGTTACCGGCGGTGAATCCGACGTTGTCGCCGACCGAATGGGTTGGAGACGGCAATCCATTCACCTATCCACCTGGTCAGCCGCGACCGGGTCCGCGAGGCAATGTCCGCGAATGGATTGGACGATTGGGAGTCGATTGGGAGCCGACGCGTATTGTGTGGGACAGCTACAACCCTCATCCCGAGCTTGCGCATATGCCAGAAGATGTTGTCTTTCTTGGTGCGGGCAACGGAAACGATGCGACGTTTAGTACTACCGATCCAATGACGTCACAACTTCAGGAATTAGTGCTTCTCTACCCAGGACAGCTTGGACCAACGGACGATCTGCGCTACGAATTTGAACCGTTGCTGCGGTCGGGAACCGTATCAGGGACAAATGGATATTTTTCGCTGGTTCGTGGGTCACCCTTTGGACCACAGGTGAATCCGAGTCCACCGAGGCGACAGGATGATGACGATTACATCCTGGCTGCCCGGGTTCGGTTCGTTGGAACTGATACTGCTGTCGTGCCAGAAAACACACGTGGCGACCGTGAAGATGACGGTGACGAAGGGGCTGAAGATACGGCCGAATCTGACGACCTAACTGCTGAACCAGCAGGGGAGGTTGATATTATCGTGGTCGCCGATCTTGACTTTGTTAGCGAGCAGTTTTTTGCGATTCGTGAGCAGGCGCCGGGAGGTCTTAATTTTGACAACATTACGTTTTTCCTGAATGCCATGGACACGCTGCTTGAAGAGGATTCGTTCATTGATCTTCGAAGTCGACGAGCCCGGCACCGAACGCTTGAACGCGTCGAAGCGCAGACAGCTGAATATATTCAGCAGCGAGCAACTGAGGAACGACAAGCCGAGGAGGATGCGGAGCAGGCCCTGACAGATGCGCAGCAGCGGCTTAATGATCGTGTCGCGGAGTTACAGGCTCGAACAGATATCGATGCGCAAACCAAGCAAATCATGGTGCAAAACCTTGAAGAAGTTGAGAATCGGCGGCTGAGTGTGTTGTCGACGAATATCAACACCGAGAAAGATACTCGGATTCAAGCAAGTCGAGAGAACATGGAATCGCAAGTTCGCCAGATTCAGACATCGATCAAGACGTTTGCGATTCTGTTGCCCCCAGTGCCGGTTATCGTGCTGGGGGTTGTCATTTTTGCGAGGCGACAGCGGCGTGAACGAGAAGGCGCTGCGGCTGCTCGGCGACTCAAGGAGTAGGATGTGAGTGAACTCAATAAAACACTTCGTGCTGCCGGTGTAGGGTTGGTGCTTGGCACGTTGGCTTTGGTAACCGCACCTGGGCGCGCAGTGCCTGACGCATTTTTTGATGTCGGAGAGACGTTTTTCCCTGGCTTTACTGATCCT
>DTWD01000384.1 GCA_012963185.1 Acidobacteriota bacterium | reverse complement strand
TATTCCACATACTGATGAGTGATCTGTGCAATCGGAATGTCCAGAATATCGATTTTTTGCTTGCGGATCAGATAAAGCAACAGATCTAAGGGGCCCTCGAACGCTTCGATGACCACTTCGAGCGCATTAGCGGGGAGATACAGGTCCTGAGGCCAGCTATGCAACGCTTCGCCTGAGACCGTTGCATACGCTCGCGACGATTCGTGGTCCACAATGGGTTTTGTTATTTGGTTATCCACTAACGGTAAACCGTTCCCACGACATCACGCACCTCTTGCATGGTCTCTTCGGCCACGGCCATCGCTCGTTCACACCCCGCATCAATGGTACGTCGAATTTCACCTGGGTCATCCTCGTAAGGTTTCGCGCGTGCCCTAAGTTGCGCTTGCTCTTCCAACATCACTTCGATCAATGGCTTCTTGCAATCAAGGCAACCAATAGCTGCACTGCGACAACCTTCAGCCAATTTCTGTTGCAATGCACTGTCGGTATAAACCTTGTGCAGACCCCAAACCGGACACTTGTCCGGGTCTCCCGGATCGTTACGCCGCTGACGCGCCGGATCTGTCGGCATCTTACGCAATACATTGGCCACTCGATCCGGGTCATCGCGCATGTTGATCTGATTATCGTATGACTTAGACATCTTTTGTCCATCAACACCCGGGTATTTGGAGGCAGGAGTTAAAAGAGCCTGCGGTTCCGGCAGGATAGAACGCCCACTCCCTTCCGAATAACCATGAAGACGCTCGCGCTCTTCATCTCCTAAACCGGCCGCCTTATCAATGAGTACATTCATCTGAGCCAAAGCATCGGCATTCCCCTCCTGTAACCAGGCACGTCGCGCCCGGCGAAACTGATCCGCCGCTTTTTTGCCGAGCTTGACCAGCGCCTGTTCCGCTTTCTCCTCGAAGATCGCATCTTTTCCAAAAACACGATTAAAACGACGAGCAATTTCCCTTGTTAGCTCTATATGTGGAACCTGATCTTCACCGACCGGCACCTGGCTAGCCCTGTAGATCAGAATATCTGCACTTTGCAGAACTGGGTATCCGAGAAAACCATAGGTTGCAAGATCACGACCTTTGATCTTTTGTTGCTGATCCTTAAAGCTGGGCACTCGCTCCAACCAACCGAGCGGCGTCACCATAGACAACAACAAGTGAAGCTCAGCATGCTGGGGAATTCGCGATTGGATGAATAGTGTTGCCTTCGTCGGGTCCACACCAGCGGCCAACCAATCGATCACCATTTCCCAGACATTGCGCTCCATCACGCCAGGTTCTTCGTAATGCGTCGTCAACGCATGCCAGTCTGCGACAAAATAAAAACTGTCACACTTTTCCTGCAACATTACCCAGTTTTTCAAGACACCATGATAGTGCCCAAGATGCAGGCGCCCGGTTACGCGCATACCCGATAGCACCCGCTCTCGGCTGACTGAATCGCTCATATCATTTAGACCCAGACTATCCCCGATCCGTCATGCTGAAGTGATTTTCAACAAACACTATGTTAGTGAATCCATCCATTGCCTTATTTTACCCGATCCCTTGCGCACTTCTTCCAGTTAAAAGTCTCAGTCGAACAAAGTGCCCGGCAGCCGCTCAACCGCCTGCCCAGCACAGTCAACTAACCATTTGCTGGCAAGGCCCCGGCCCGGTAATTCAATATCACCCTCAATCTCCAACAACGGTTCGAGTACAAAACGACGCTCATGCATACGCGGATGCGGCACAGTCAATTCCGTTGATTGTTGTTGGAATCCGTCGAATAACAACAAATCTAAGTCAATCCGCCGAGGCCCGTTGCGCCTTGTTGAGCGCTGACGCCGCCCCTTGAACTCGATGAACTGTAGACAGTGAAGCAATCTAACAGGGGACAACAGCGTTGTGACGCGAACCACGGCATTGAGAAAATCAGGCTGTTGAAGAAAACCAACCGGAGCGCTTCGAT
>DTWD01000383.1 GCA_012963185.1 Acidobacteriota bacterium | reverse complement strand
GGGTCAATGGCAATAATGCCGGTCTGGAGTCCCATATCGATCGATGACACATAGTCACCAGTTGCCGTCTCAACGATATCAACAATGGACTGCTTTCCGACGGTAACAACAACGCTCGTTTCAACACCATCGACAGGCAATGTCATTATTTGCCGCTCAAAGGCCCAGTCCAGATCCCACTGCCCGTTCGCCTGATGCTGAAAGTACCAGACCAGCTCTCCAGTGTCTGGATTTAACGCAAGCGTGGTATCGAGATACAGCGCATCATTATTCGTACCAGGGACCCTGGCAAGATCACGTAGCGGCCCTGTATCGTACGTATTCCCAGGTCCAAAGAATGCCAAGTTGTGAACCGGGTCATAACTTCCTGGAATCCATACTGACCCACCATTTCGCTCCGCACGCGGCAATCCATTCCACGTATGCCCTCCGGGATCGTCAGGCGCCGGAATCGTTCCCACGCGCCACGCTTCTTCACCAGAAGCTGCATCTAAAGCCACGATGTAGTTACCTCCCTCAGCCCGACCGGTTGTCCCGACCATAACCTTCCCACGAGCAACGAGTGTCCCACCGGTCATCCGCAAGCCACGAGATAAATCACCGACTGGTTGGTCCCAGCGAACATCGCCTGTTCGCGTGTCGAGCGCAACGACATGAGAATCGGACGTCGCCACAAATAGCTGGTCTCCGAGGATCGATAGTCCTCTCTTAATACTTGGTGGCACCCCGCGTGGCAGGCGGCGAGAATATTGCCACAGTAAATCTCCGGTCTGCGCGTCAATGGCTTGAACATGGTCACCAAAGCCATGCACAAAAAGTACCCCGTCATGAACTATCGGTGTCGATTCATTCGGACCAGGTGGTAACGACCATGTCCATGCCACCCGCAGATCCGACACGTTTTCAGTATTGATTTGATCCAAGGGGCTATAACCGTAGGCATCATATGTCCGACGCCACAACAGCCAGTCATCGTCAGGCGGCTCTGTCAACATCGACTCACTCACCGCTTCGATCCGATCAAGAGGATTGGTTCGTGACGGCCACGGTGGCAGCACGGTATTCGGGGCAAGTCCCCCACCTTCTGCACGCCGCCAGTTCGGAGACGCTATCGCCTCAAGCCGAGTTGCGTCAGCCGGCAAGGCTTCGTTCCCCGAAGACGTACCATTTTCCTGAAAAAGAAACGCCACCAGCGATGCATACGTTTCGTCCGGTAGACTTCCCGGGCGGTCCTGCGGCATGGTGGACTGCATCAAGCTAAAGAGCGCCTCCGGCGACTGACCTCGCCACATTTGCCGGAAGGCGACGCCCTTCAGCGGAACTGCAAACTCTCCATCGTCCAGATTGTCGCCGTGACACGAAGCACAAGACTCGGCGTAGGCTTCTTCGCCGGCATCAGCCTGTGAAACGGTATAACTGAGGGGCACTACAGCCGAGTCTTGTGCGTGCAACGGGTAACGATCTCTGGACACCACCAAGAGAAATACACCAAGAACGACAACCGTCGTTGACGCAAACCGTACCGGACCCATTCGGGCCCTCCCTCTCGATTTCTGACTTACACTACCCATCACCAAGTTAGCCAGAAGCTACACTGCCCCGCTTTTCTTCGCCGCATCAACCTCGTCAGGACTCATTCCCAACACCTGACCAAGGATCTCATCGGTATGCTCGCCCAATAAGGGTGCACGCTGCACATCTGCTGGCGAATCAGACAGTTTGATCGGATTTCCAACGGTTAAATACTTCCCGCGTTCTGGATGGTCAACTTCAACCACCGTGCCAGACTCCCGAAGGGACTGATCGACCGACAGTTCCTCCATCGATAGAACTGGTCCACATGGTACATTTAACGGATTCAAGGTTTCCATGACCTCAACTTTGCTCTTCGTGGAGGTCCACTTTTCGATTTCACTGAACATCTGATCTAATTTTGGCAAGCGCGCTTCCGGCGTGTTCCATTCTGGATCATTTAGCCAATCGTCCCGACCGATCGCACGGGCGATCCCTTCAAAAGCGGCGGCCTGAGCAATGATGTAGATATAGGCGTTCGGGTCATCCTCCCACCCCTTACACTTCACGATCCATCCCGGTTGTCCCCCACCGGACGCATTGCCAGAGCGGGGCGCCGCCGTACCAAACACACCATTTGGATATTGGGGATACTCTTTCAGTGGTCCATGGGCGAGCCTCTGTTGGTCACGAAGCTTCACACGACACAAGTTTAGTACGCCGTCCTGCATGGCACACACAACACGTTGGCCGCGCCCGGTTGTTTCACGCTGAAAGAGCGCTGTCACAATCCCAAGTGCAAGATTTAACCCTGTCCCCGAATCACCAATTTGTGCACCGGTGACGACAGGCGGCCCATCGTCAAACCCCGTCGTGCTTGCAGCCCCTCCAGTGCACTGGGCGACGTTCTCATACACTTTGCAGTCTTCATACGCACCCGGCCCAAAACCTTTTATGGATGCATAAACAATCCGCGGATTGATCTCCTGAATCCGCTCCCATGAAAACCCCATCCGGTCGAGAGCCCCAGGTGCGAAATTCTCCGTCAGCACATCACATGAGGCAATTAATCTCGT
>DTWD01000382.1 GCA_012963185.1 Acidobacteriota bacterium | reverse complement strand
CTTGAAGTGCTTGACCAGACGATGGCGGTTCCAGGAATCGGGATGGTCGAGTGGGGACCAGCCGACATGTCGATGTCATACGGAGTGGCCCGTGATCCCAATGGGAATTACCCGAAGATGGTGACTGATGCACGTAACCGCATTCTCGAAGTTGCGAAGCGTGAAGGGGTAGTGTTTTCAGCTGTCGGTACGAACGGTAGCAACATCATTGATCGTATCGACCGCGAACAAATTCTGTTTCATTTTGCCAATGAGGAAGCGGCACGTGTAGGTCGTCGGCATACCGGACGCGTCATGCCGTACTAGGAGGGAAATCATGCGGAAACTCATATTTCTTACTGTTGCGTTGTTTGTGGCCGTTGCGGCGCTCCCGGCTGAGCAGTCGGGTGACTCGTATAGTCCGAAGCGTGTGAATAAAGTCATTGAACTCTTTGCGGCAGGACAGCCGGCGTACTACACGCAAGTTAATGAAGGCGGGTACGAGGAAGGCAAGCAGTTGGCTCAGACCTGGGCTGACTACATTACCTACAACATGGAACACAGCCCTTTCGATATGCATGAACTTCGCGGGTTCATGCAGGGATTGGTTGATGGTGGACCAACCAAGAGTGGCCACCGTACCCCGACCGTTATTGCGGTGTTGCCGATTGGTGGCATTAATGAGCAGGTGATGTGGGCGAATTACTGGATGGTCGAGCAAGTGCTCGGGTCCGGCGTTCACGGGGTGCTGCTTGCACATGCGCGTGGTCCTGATGTGTCACGGATCCTGGTTGAAGCGTCCCGGTATCCGCATAGCCCGAAAGCAGACGGCGTTGGTGAAGGATTACGAGGTAACGGCGGACAGGGATTTGCGGCTCGGATCTGGGGTGTTTCAAATGATGAGTACCAGCGACTCGCAGATACGTGGCCGTTGAATCCGAACGGGGAGATTTTGGTTGGTTTGAAAATCGAAGACCGCCATGCTCTCGAAACGGCGGAGGCCAGTGTCGGTGTGCCTGGTATTGGCTTCGCCGAATGGGGTCCTGGAGATATGTCGATGTCGTACAACGTGTCTCGGCAGGGTGGTCAGATGCCACAGGTCTTAGCTGATGCCCGTGCGCGGGTCTTTGCAGCGACCAAGAAGGCCGGCATCCCATTTCTCAACCAGATGAACGCGCAAAATATTGAGCAGATGATTGATGAAGGCGTGCGCATTGGGTCTGGCGCCGGTGCGGAGGTGGCTGACCGAGGTCGGAAGTACACTAAGCGCCAGATGCCATGGTAATTATTGGCTAGGTTTACGCCTATTCTTGAAAGATTGTATTGAAGGTCGGAAGCCATCACAGTCCTCAATAGTGGACTGTTTCTGAATTTCAAATTCGTGCGAATTGTCGGTGTATGTCGTGGAGCTATCGCGCTCCTGTTAACCTCTCTGGTCATGGCCTGTGGCGGAGTGGATTCTGGTGCTGACGACGTTGCGGTAGATCTTGCGCGGCGTGACACGCATTCCTATGCGAATGTGGATGAAGTCCGCGTGACGCATCTTGAGCTTGATATCACTGTTCTGTTCGACGAGAAGCAATTACGTGCGGCGGCAATGCTGTCGTTTGAGCGTGTTGCAGAGGTTGCGAACACGCTGGTTCTCGATACACGAGATTTGAACATTACCGCTGTAGAGAGTTGGTCCGCGTTGGGTGGATTTGACCCAGCGTCGTATTCACTTGGTGCGACAGACCCAATACTCGGGACGCCCCTGACGGTTGTGCTTCCACCGGAAGCGACTCGTGTGCGGGTGACCTACGAAACCAGTCCTGACGCGTCTGGGTTGCAGTGGTTGTCGCCGGAGCAGACGGCGGGTGGGGAGCACCCGTTTATGTTTACGCAGTCCCAGGCAATTCATGCGCGAAGTTGGATTCCACTACAAGACACACCCGCGGTTCGCATGACCTATGGTGCCCGCGTGAAAGTTCCAGAGGGACTCCGCGCAGTCATGAGTGCTGGCAATGATCCGGAAGATTTGATGGACGGAAGCTACCGGCTGGATATGGCGCAGCCGATCCCGTCGTATCTCGTGGCTCTCGCCGTTGGTGACCTCGCGTTCCGCCCTTTGTCGGATCGTGCGGGAGTGTATGCCGAACCGTCCGTGGTCGACGTGGCCGCTGCTGAATTTGAAGATACACCCTCGATGATTGAGGCCACGGAACGTCTCTATGGTCCGTATCGCTGGGAGCGCTACGATCTTTTGGTTTTGCCGCCCAGTTTTCCTTTCGGAGGCATGGAGAATCCTCGGCTTACCTTTGCCACACCAACTATTCTGGCTGGCGATAAGAGTTTGGTGGCGCTGGTGGCGCATGAGCTTGCACATTCCTGGTCAGGTAATTTGGTGACCAATGCTACCTGGCGCGATTTTTGGCTTAACGAAGGGTTTACGGTCTATATCGAACGTCGGATTATTGAAGAACTGTATGGTCGCGGTCGCGAGGAAATGGAAGCGGTATTAGGTGTGCAGGCGATGGACGCCGATCTCGATCGGCTTGATACTCGTGACCAGGCATTGCATTCTGATTTCGATGGACGTGACCCCGACGAGGGGATGACGCAAATTCCGTACGAAAAAGGGGCCTTGTTTCTCAGGCACCTCGAAGAGACAGTGGGGCGCGATGCATTCGACACTTTTCTTCGCGGCTATTTTGATCACTTCGCATTTCAAAGCATCACGACGGCAGACTTTGAGTCCTATCTCGCCGAGCATTTGACGGTCGATGCCGTGCCCGTGAGCGAGTGGATATATGAGCCAGGTCTACCGTCGACCGCGCCGCGTCCGGCATCGGATGTGTTTGACCGACTTGAAGTGCTGGCTTCCCGCTGGGTTGGCGGTGAGGTCGCCGTGACAGATCTTGATACCGCGGAGTGGACGACATTTGAGTGGTTGCATTTCCTGGGTGTGTTGCCAGAAGAATTAAGCCGCGCAAAGCTCGGTGAGCTGGACCGTGCTTACGAGCTAACTGAATCTGGTAATGCAGAGATTGCTCACCAATGGTTGTTGATCGCGATACGCAACTCGTACCGTCCCGCGGATTCTCGCCTGGAGCGGTATCTGGTTGAGATCGGCCGGCGCAAACTGATTCTTCCGCTTTATGCGGCGCTCGCTGAGACACCGGCTGGACTCGTACGCGCGAGGGCGATCTACGACCGCGCGCGCCCTGGCTATCATCCGATCTCGGCGGACTCCATTGACACTGTGCTTGGTGTTGACCGCTGAGTCGTAGCTGGATTTCCTGGTTCTTTACCTATCTGAAATCATTCAATGAAACTTTGGTCAAGTTTAATCTGAAATGAACTCATAATATGAGTGTAATACACTTAGATTACTTGACAGTAATAGAATAATATGTCATTATCTATTTGGCGCTCATGAATGGCCACTCCGGTTTTGGGGTGTTGAGCCAAGCGAGAAAGGAGGGCGCTATGAGGAGTTTGACGCGTTGGGATCCGTTCGGAGGACTAAATAGTTTGCAATATGAATTGGATCGAGTCTTCGGTCGCACGTGGGATGTTTCTGCATCCGATACAAGTCGGACGTGGGTTCCCGCCACCGAAATTACTTCAGATGAAGAAGGCTGCACGGTGCGGATGGCACTACCCGGTGTTGACCCGAAGCGGGTTGATGTGGAAGTGGCGGAGAACGTTCTGACGGTGAAGGGTGAACGCAAAACTAAGACGAACAACGAAAACTCTTATGTGTCAGAGTTCGGCCAAGGTTCGTTCACACGTAGCTTCAGGTTGCCAAATAACATTGACGCGGAGAAGGTGGTGGCGAATTTTGAGCATGGGATGCTCGAACTTCGACTCCCGTTGGCGGAAGCCGCGAAACCTCGCCGTATCACGGTCACCAGTGCGGCATAGTTAATCGCTCGTTGACCGGTACCGTTCGATGACTGACAGTGAGACGTTGTACATGGCAAAGGCCAGGTGCCTGTAGGGACCTGGCCTTTTTGTTGGAGACTGGCTCAAGCCCGTTAATTAGAACTTTCCGCTTTCGCGCGCCAGTTTTTCTGCCGCTTCTTTTGCCCGTTGTTCTTCTTCGAAAAATTCTCGTTGCCAGGCAGGCATTTCTTGAGGGCCTGGCTTAAAGCCGACGATATCAGGGTCATGGTCGGTTGGCCGGTCTGGAGCTTCGGCCCTTCTGACACGTGCGTCAGCTCTTTGCGCATCCTTTTCTTTGGCTCTTTCCATCCGCTTACGTTCGCGTTGTCGTTTCGTTTGAGTCGGACGTCCTCTATTCGCCATAAGTCCTCCGGGTTAGAGAGTAGGGGGGGTACACGCAGTACCCATATGATGTCACTTCCATTTTATCAGACGGTCGTAGCTTTCGAAATCTAGAGACCGAGGTCGTCCCCTGCCCGGGTTACGAAATCAATGATCTCCGAAGGAGTCTCATAGCTACTCAGGACTTGGTTGCCTTGATAGCCAATATCCCTGATACCGATTGGACTTGTGTAGTAGGCGTCGACGGCCATACGCCTGATCCAGCTAAAGAACCTCACACCTTCACGGTAATTATTTGAATCGCCTCCACGTTCCGCTTCGACGAGACCATCTAAGATGCTGGTCTGGGCTTCTTGAGAAGTATCAATAAAGTTTGAGGCAAATTGGTTGCTTGCCGTCGCGTCTAACCAGCGCACCCCGTCCTGGTAAATTGTCGTCAGTTGATCATTTTGACTGCACAGGAGGTCTATGAATTCCGGTGCACCCGCATCGACGGCGCTACCGCCCCGAGTATCTGCGGGCACAATGAGTTCGGCCAGTCGTGAAACGGTACGAAATTCATGGACGGTAAGTTGGATAGGTGTGTAGCCGCCCGGTTGCGCGCGCGACTCGCCTGCGATGGTATGTACAAGACGTGCTGCCGCAAGGTTTACCGAGCCACTTCCCGCGGCGGTAATTGCGATCGCCAGCTGTCGTAACACGGTACGCCGTGTCATGCTTGGGACTGTCACAGGACACCTCGGCGCATTTCGTTAGCCAAATAATCGGATGCTCTCCATGCGAGCGCATTGATTGTGAGGGTCGGGTTTTTGTCTGGGTTACTTACAAAACTACCCGCGTCACATACAAAGAGATTGCGAGTGTCGTGTGCCTGGCAAAATTGGTTAAGCACGGATTCCTGAGGGTTATCCCCCATCCGTACCGCACCGACCTCATGAATGATGCTGCCACCGATTGAAATTCCCTCAGCGTCACGCCTGCCAGGTGGTTGCGGCGTACCACCCATAGATGTAATCAGCTCAGAAAACACGCTGTCCATGTGTTTTGCTTGGTTGAGTTCGTAGTCACTCCACTTGAAGTGAAAGCGAAGTACGGGGATGCCATAGCGGTCCACAACATTCGGATCAATTTCACAGTAGGTTGCTTCGTTCGGAATCATTTCTCCACGACCGGCGAATGATACTTGTGTGCCATAGCCTCGATAGGCCTGCTCTTTAATCGCTGAACCGTAGCCGGCACGACTTGCCGCGCCGCCAAACATCCCAACACTTGGCATCTGGTAGCCACCACCGATCTCAATGTGGTAGCCCCGCGGAAATCCGAGTTCATTTTCGCGGTCGAGTCCCCACCAAGGCATATATAAATGCGATCCACCAGCGCCGTCACTGTTGTACCGGGGCATTCCTTCAAAGGCGGGCACGGTGCCCCCAATGTCGTATCCAACTGTGTCCATGAGGTAGCGACCAACCATGCCCGATGAATTTGCCACACCGTCTGGATGGGTTGGAGATTTTGAGTTAAGCAGTAATCGTGCCGATTCGCAGGCACTTGCCGCAAGCACGAGCACGCGACATGAGAGACGGCGTTCTTGTCCACTACGTTTATCAACATAGACCACACCGGTAATTTGGCCAGTTTCATCAGCGATGATTTCTCGTGCCATCGCCATGTCGATTAGCTCGAGCCGGCCAGTTTCTAGCGCGGGGAAAATCTGGGTTTGGCTGGCGGAGTAATTCGATCCGGCTCGGCAGCCGCGACCACATTGCCCACAGTAGTGACAGGCTGGCCGCCCGTTGATAGAACGGGTGATGACCGCCCGGCGGTTGGGAATGCAGGGGATTCCCATTTTGTGACTGGCGCGCTGGATCAGGAGTTCATGTGCTTTTGGCGGTGGTGGATCATGAAATAGACCATCCGGAGCGCTCCGCAGTCCCTCGTGACTTCCAACGACGCCGATGAACTGTTCGGCTTTGTCGTAGTAGGGCGAGAGGTCGTCATAGCTGAGAGGCCAATTCCATCCCAAACCGTCTCGGTCTCGTGGTTTGAGGTCGTAGTCGGCAAATCGAAAAGACATTCGGCCATAGTGATTGGTGCGACCACCAACGATCCGTGACCGGAACCACCAAAAATCCTTCGTATCATCCGCGACGGTATAAGGTTCTCCGTCGAGGTCCCAGCCGCCACTCGTAGTGGCGAAGAACCCGAACGGTTTTCCTGTGCCGAAATAGCGACCACCTCCGTCTTCTGCTCCTCGGTGGTCGTAGCTATAGGGCCAGTTGTGTTCTTTGAACTCTTGGTACGGGTCTAACATTGGACCCGCTTCGAGCAACGTGACGCGAATACCGAGGTCGGTCAGGACATGTGCAACGGTAGCGCCGCCAGCTCCTGAGCCGATCACGACTACATCTCTAATTTCTGACCGAGATTGAAGTGCCGACATGAGAATTTGTTCCGTGTCAGCGTATCACTTCGGAACTAGATTACATACCGAGCGAGTGGTGACCTGAGGGAGCCACCAAAGCTACTCACAGAGGAAGGTGGTGCGATCAACGACGCTTTGTTTGTTGGTATCGAGGGCGAAGATTCGACTGAGGTTGGTTCGTGTGTCGCGGACGGTCACATTCGTCGCATTGGCATTAAGTGTCAGTTGCACGGTGAACGTTTGGAGCGCAGCGCAACTGTTTTTGATATACGCCGTAACGCCAGAGAGTGTATTTATTTGAAGCCCCGACTTGTTGGTTCCGCGCATGCGCAGCAAGCCAAGTTTTAGTGAAATAGGCTCGGCTTCTCCTGAACCACGCGTTTTGTCATCAAAACCGAGGTCGCCTTCAGCCGTTATTACGAAACGGTCTTGCAAGCAGAGGGTGTATTTATTACGTCGGCATCCGTCCGCTTGACCACGAATAGCATCGGTCCCAGTGCCCACGTTGAGGTAATACGGCGCAGGACTGTTTGTGGTTTGAATAAGAACGCTATTGGCTGGGACCCACGCGGTCGGATGTCTGTCACCGACCGGAATCGTGAACGTCCCGAGGATATTCCCTGTCTTTCCACGGGTGCCGGCGTTGAGGGTAATTGTGTCGGCGGTCGTAGTAGACAGGTTGCAGTCGATTCCGACGAGTGCTGGTATTGCTGCGACGAGAACGTTGCATTGCCCTGTCGCGAGGCTATCCGATGGAGGTACAACCTGCGCGCCATCGAGGGTGAACGTCGTGATGGTTGTTTCCGCTTCGGAAAACGTGCCCCGCATTAGTGATCCCGCTGCGTCTTGCAAGTCGAGTCGGGCGTCCCCGGTAAGTAATGCATCCACAAAACTTGCCGGAGGCATCTCCAGGGTTACAGATGCAGCACTGTCGCCGTCTATCGTGTCGACCGACGCAAGCAGTTGGTTTGCAAGACCAAACCGATGCGTGAAAAACGAAAAAGTGGTTGGCGTAAAGTTCGTAAGACTACATCGCGTGAGGGCACGATGTCCGGAGCGTGTCACGAATAAGTTACAGCTACCTGTCGCAGTGTCAGGGTTGTTGCCAGTAGCTGTCGATGAACCATTACTCGTGTCCTCTGTGCTGGCGACGGTTTCCAGTGAAGCTGTCCACGCGCTCGGTGCAGGCGGAAGCAATACTTGTTGCGCCGACGCGTTCGTAATGCCGAACGCGAGTACTGCCACGAAGACAGTCCAGACTGAGAGAGATGTATGCGGCTTCATTGTTCTGGTTGTGGTGGACAGGGCATCGCGTAGGCGAGTCGCCGGTCAAGCCGGTACCCGCTAGCTGTCGTTAGCTGATCGGAATAACCCATCATAAGATCAGTGAAGAAAACAAAATATTCAAAGCGTTCGAAGTCTGTCCCGACGACATTTAAGGCAATGCCTTGGCCTGTACTACAGCCGTCACTCATCTCTACAAGTAGTGATTGTTCGTTTTCGCCTGTTAAGCTAAACAGCGCGGTCTGCGTTTTCCAGACCGAACCCGGTTTAATGATAAGGTTTTCGAACGGGGCTGCTAGAAGTTCTCCCGTCGCGCCTACTTGACGTGTCGAATCGCCTGATGGTTTACCTTGAGCCCGCACAGTAAATCGGCCAAACATACAAACAGTTGACGCTGATGTGCGACATCCGTTGACCTGTCCACGAATAATGTCATTTTCGGTGGTTCCAACCATCCGGAGGTACGTGCGGTCATTTGCCATGGCGATGTAGACTGCGTTGTTCAACGGTTGCCAGTAGGTGGCCGTGGTTTCTCCGAGACTGGAAGTCAAGTCAAGTGCCAACTGGCCTGTGCTACGGCCCGCGCCGCCGTATAACGCAAATGTTTGAGGGTCACTGAGGTTATGGACACAATCGACGCCGAGAAACAAGGGGTTGCTTAGAACGGTGACAAGACAGATCGCCAGAGCTCTTGAATCGCTTGGCGGCACGACCTCGGCTGCGTACACCGGTACTGTGAATGTGGTAACACCGTACGGCCGGCGAAGCGGTCCTTCTATTTCCAAACCGGCGATTGTATGTCCTTGGATTTTGACGCTGTCGTTAGAGAAGGCACGCACCAACAGAGCGGGCGCCGGGTCTACCGTAAAGGAGAACGGTCCATCACCAACCACGGGTGTGGTGAAAACCGGTGTGTCGAATCCATCCACCCACAATTGGATCTCGGTTAAGGGGGCACCGCCCTCAAGAGCGCAATACCCGAGCACTTTGTTGCGAAGTAACGTGACCAAGAGATGGCAGTCTCCGCTCGCTGAGCTTTCGTTAACACCCAACCAACCGGCAGTGCCATCGATGAGCGGTGTGCTTGCCGTAATAGGAAAGTTGTTCTGCTTAATCGCGGCACTTACGTCGGACGCAGTCAGCAGGAAGAGTGCTGCGATGCCAACGATCAAGCTACGGGTGGAGGGCGATAGAGTAATCATCAGACAACTGTGTAAGCGTAGCCACCATTCTATCGGTGCAAGCGACGATCGACATCAGATTAACTGCGCAGGCCGTGAAGTCCTGCGCAGTTTTGCGCGTACGAACACGCAGAGTGCGCTACGTTACCAGCGTGGTTCTCGTCGACCGCCATCGAAGCCGCCATCGTCTGGAGGTCCACCCCCGTCCATTGGACGCGGTGCACGTGGCCGGGCTTCGTTAACGGCGAGTCGTCGTCCCTGGAAGTCTGTTTGGTTTAAGTCACCAATTGCTTTCTGCGCGTCCTCTTCGCTGACCATTTCCACGAACGCAAATCCACGCGGTCGGCCGGTTGCTCGGTCCGTGACAACATGCACGGACTCGACTTCACCGAACTGTGTGAAAAGTTCACGAAGTTCATCTTCACCCGCTGAGAACGGGATATTTCCGACGTACAACCTATTCCCCATCTAATGGCTCCTTCACAAGCACGCTCTGTTCACACCAACAAATACAACTGAAAACTGCCTTCGCTGCGCAATCACCTGCGAGAGGGGAGGCAAGGATAAACAGTCTCGTCGGCTCTCGATGTGGGTGAACCCAGCCGCTGGTCCCAATAACTCAAGCAGGTTACTCGGAGCAGGCACGGAAAGCAAAGCAGATCTATGATGCCTTTGCAATGTTTACTTTTGATTTCGAACATCAGGAAACGACCGCGGGCATGACGATTTGTGTGGCTGGTGCGGTGACTCGGAACAGAACGACTGACCGCAAGTTCATAACGGTAGGAGTACCTCATGATTACTGACAGTTCGATCGTTGCTGTGGCTGGGCTCGTTGCGATGATTGCGCTGCTATTTTTGTTGATTACACGTTTTAAATGGCACGTGTTTATCGCGTTATTGCTGCCAATTCTCTTGTTTGGGATGATTCCTGGTATTAGTCGATCTGAGTTTATTGATGCGTTTGAACAGGGATTTGGTCGGACCATTCAGGGCATCGCCGTCGTTATTGTCCTTGGTTCGATTCTTGCCGAAGCATTGAAGCATACCGGCGGGGTGGAACGAATCACGTCCTCGATGATTCGCTGGGTCGGTGAGCGTCGGATGCCACTGGCATTGACGTTGAGTGGTTTTGTCATCGGTCTAGCCATTTTTTCTGACGTTGGTTACGTCATCTTGAATCCACTGGTTCATTCGGCGGCACTAGCGGCCGGGGTCAACATGAGTGTCATGGGGACCGGCTTGGTGGGTGCGATGCAGTTGACGCACGCAATGGTGCCTCCGACGCCTGGGCCGCTTGCCGCCGTTGCCTTGGTTGAGGCTGATATTGGCAAGGTTATTCTTTTCGGCGGGATCGTGACCTTAGTTGGGTCACTGGCCGGGTGGGTGTATGCACAGGTGGTTGGCCCACACATTGAATCACCACCGTCAAAGGAGTTTGTTGGCCAGTCGTTTATCGAGCAAGGGCGGGAAGCGGAATTGCCGTCAACATGGGGTGCTTATGCTCCAATCTTGATTCCGCTCACTCTTATTGCTGGACAAAGCATCGCAGCGTTGATGCTGCCGGAGGAACATCTTCTCAATCGATTAATGCTTTACCTTGGCTGGCCGGTCGTGGCGCTTGGGATAGGAATATTGCTGGCGTATCGCCAGACGACCGGTGACCAGGTCGACGCGCGGGTTGGAACATGGATCGAAGAAGCACTTCGCACATCGGCGATGATCATCATGGTCACGGGTCTTGGTGGCGCCCTTTCACAAATTCTTCGGAATACGCCAGCTGTTGATGCCATTGCAGAAACGACAGCAGCGGTTGGGCTGCCAGCTATTTTCCTGCCTTTTGTGCTTGGGGTTGTTGGCAACATGGTCACAGGGTCAACGACGGTAGGTGTCATTACGGCCGCTTCCGTTGCTGCACCGATGATGGGCCGACTTGGATTAACACCAGAAGCGACCATGCTTGCCGGTGCTGCTGGTTCGATGATCATCAAATATGTGAATTCAAGCTATTTCTGGGTTTGTATGTCGCTCTCGCGCATGTCACTTAAAGCGGCGTTGGTGTCGTACGGTGGTGTGACATTTGTTAATGGTGTCACCGCCATGGCCATGGTGTATCTGCTTTGGACGATTGGTTGGATTTAATTCATCGGCTGGCTTATTCGCGGGAAATACTGCAGCTGACCGTGGCGTATTCCGGTTGATCGCCGGAGGGGTGAGGTTTATGGCCATGAATGCCAGATTTTTGAAGAGTGTTTGCGTTTTATGTGCAGGTTTGTTGGGTGTTACGTTGGTTGGCCCGTCACCATCGGCGACGGGCCAACAGACTTCGTACAGCCTTCCGACTGCCGAACCAG
>DTWD01000381.1 GCA_012963185.1 Acidobacteriota bacterium | reverse complement strand
GCAATGTACTGGTCAAGAGCCTCTGCGGCCGCATCGTAGCGCCGCAATCCTCGAAGAATCATTCCGTGTGTGTAATGCAAAATCGGATCTGTTGGACTGAGTGCTATAGCAGCTTGGATTTCCGTAAGAGCTTCAGCGTGAAGATTCCGAGCAGCGAGACCGCGAGCTAAACCATGACGCGCACGGGGACTTGACGGCACTTGTGCCAGAACCTCATCGTAAATCCTGTCCGCTTCGTCGAAAAGACCGTAGCCCCAAAATCCATCGGCTGACAACGTGCGAAGTTCTGGGTTCGCTCGATGATCGAGTGACTCAAAAAACAGTGCCTCTTGATATGCACGATTAAATTCAGCCGCCAATAACAACGACCGTAACAGCCCGGCTGAAGCTCGAATCAGTTGGTCCGCCTCAGCACCTTCTTTAGCGCGGAGGTAGACTGATATAGCCTCACCATACCGTTCGTCTGAAAACAGTAGGTCTCCCAACTCTAGTTGAATTTCACTACGTGTAGAGGATGGCGCAACAGCGGCACTAGCAATGACGCCTAGCGCGGTCGCAACAGCAATTACTGTGCACAGAACACGAATAACTTTACGCATGAACCCACCCGGCGAAGGTTGACAATTAGTATCTTCAAACTATGACTGATTAACTTAGCCATTGGCAAGACACTCTGGAAAGGATCGCTTCTAAGCGCCAAAACAATGGTAAATTTAGCTATTTTGGAAGGGCGCTACCGGGTGTAACGCTCAATCGGAACCCCGTCGTACATTTCATCCACTCTCAGGATCTGAGCATTCCGACTGTAAGATCCAAGTTCATAATCCTCGCTCATAATGAGCGCCTTTACAGGCTTAGTCGGACATACCTCTGCGCACAAACCGCAAAAACTACAGCGTGACAAATTGAAATCGAAATAATCGAGCACCTTGATCTTGTGGCCAGGTTCACGATGTCCACCTAAATCTATGAGATCGTCCGGGCAAACCTTGGCGCACTGGTCACATACTATGCAAGTTTGCGCCCCGGTCTCTGGTTCCACCTGAAGGCGAAGCACTCCTCGAAACCGTGGAGCCACCGGTCGCCGTTCTTGCGGATACTGAAACGTAAAAGCTGGTTGCGGCGTGTACTTGAGGGTAACCCACATCCCCTTGAGAAGGTCAACTAGAAAAACAGTCCGGAACAATTTGGTCAGAAACAACATTCTAGGCTCGGTCCTCTACGATAATCGGCTCTTCCTGACCTACCAGGATGACTCGTTCCCGCCTGAGAACGGTGCTCTCTTTTCTTATCTTATCTTGGAGTCTCATAAGACCGTATAGAAGCGCCTCCGGTCGGGGTGGACAACCCGACACGTATACATCTACTGGTACAATCTTATCAACGCCCTGCAACACACTATAAGTTGGAAACGGGCCACCAGCATTTGAACAACTACCCATCGAAATTACCCACTTCGGTTCGGGCATTTGATCATAGAGGCGGCGTAATACCGGCGCCATTTTCTTTGTCACCGTGCCAGCCACGATCATAAGGTCGGATTGTCTGGGAGAAGCTCTGAACACCTCGGCACCAAACCGAGCAATGTCGTACCGTGATGTCGACGTCGCAATCATCTCGATTGCGCAGCAAGCCAATCCAAAACCCATTGGCCAGAGCGATGACTGACGGGCCCAATTTAGCACCCGATCCAAATTTGTCGTAATGAAATTATCTTCGAAGCGATGATCTATGAGGCCCATACAACCTGCGATAAATTATTTGCCTTCGTACCACTGTGCGTTAACTTCGCAAAAGTTCTGCCACTCGTCCGGAACCTCATCGTTCACAAAGATTGCTTCGACAGGACACGCCGGTACACATGCACCGCAATCAATACATTCCTCAGGGTGGATGTAAAGCATCGTCTCTGCTTC
>DTWD01000380.1 GCA_012963185.1 Acidobacteriota bacterium | reverse complement strand
GATCCAGCAGGGCCGAGACGACCGGCGATAATAGCCGAGCTGACTTTGTCAAACTCCAGGCCTCCATAAGTTTCTGGAACATCGGTGCCGAGGAGGCCAAGTTCTCCTGCACGCGTCAGGAGTTGTCTAGTTAGGTTCCAGTCTTTCGTTTCTAGTTGGTCATTGTGTTGAACGATCTCGCGAGCAAATTCACCTGAAGTTTGGTAGACAAGTCGATGTTCTTCAGTCATCTGTTCGGGCGTAAAAACGCCGTTCGGTGTGCTCGCCTCAAAAAGCCAGCTGCCGCCTTTGGTCATTGTTTCGGAGTCAGTCGTTATAGGCATAGGATGTGCTATTGCTTGGTTAGTGTGTTGAAAGTTGATTATTGAATTCGTTCGAAAATACCGGCAGCACCCATGCCACCTCCGACGCACATCGTTACCATTCCGTAACGACCGTTTCGACGCTTAAGTTCGTGGAGAAGCGTTGTTGTGAGTTTGGCTCCTGTGCAGCCGAGGGGGTGACCGAGTGCTATTGCGCCGCCATTCACATTGAGCTTATTTTCGTCGATCGGGAATTCCCGCAAACACGCGAGTACTTGGGCTGCAAAGGCTTCGTTGAGTTCAACGAGGTCAATGTCATCAATGGTCAATCCAGCCCGTTTCAAGGCTTTCTGCATGGCTGGAACGGGCCCTAGGCCGAATAACTCCGGTTTTACGCCTGCGGTTGCATAAGCGATAAATCGTGCGAGTGGCATTATACCGGCCTGCTTGGCGCGTTCGGCTGTTGTGACTACGACAGCGGCTGCACCATCACTCATTTGCGAAGAGTTACCAGCGGTAACAGAACCGTTTATGTGAAATGCCGGACGTAGTTTCCCGAGCACTTTGAGTGAAGTGTCGGCTCGAGGTCCTTCATCAGTTGCGAAGGTAACTCGTTCAACGCTCGGCGTGCCACCGTTGTTCGTACTGGCAACATTGACAGAGACAGGAATGGTCTCGTTCGTGAATCGTCCTTCCGTTATGGCCGAGAGGGCACGTTGGTGGCTCCGCAAGGCAAAAGCATCTTGCTCTTCCCGTGATATTGATGACTCCCGCGCATGGTTCTCTGCGACGAGCCCGGTACTTAGATATACGTCGGGGTAATGCTGAATGAGATCTGGATTTGGTGCGATCTTGTGGCCGCCCATAGGTACCAGACTCATCGACTCTGTGCCACCAGCAATAATTGTATCGGCCGCGCCAACCATGATTCGTTCTGCAGCATAGGCAATCGATTGGAGACCAGACGAACAAAACCGATTAATAGTGACGGCTGACACTTCAACTGGGATACCGGCCCGCAGACTCGCTATGCGAGCCACGTTCATGCCTTGTTCGGCTTCCGGCATCGCACATCCGATAATCACATCGTCGACTTCTGCTGGATCGATTCCATTGGATTGACTAAGTGCTGCTTGTATGGTGACAGCGGCCATTTCGTCTGGACGGGTTGTCCGTAGAGTTCCTTTCGGTGCCTTGCCAACAGGTGTGCGAATAGCCGAAGCGATTACTGCATCTCTCATGTGAACATCCTTCTATTGGTCAGCGTTGAGTATGTAGTCCCTAAGTAAATCTTCGATTGCGTCGCCGACTTCACTGACATGCCCATCAAAGAGGTGATCAGCGGCGTCGATTACGACTAGTTCTTTCGGTTCTTCGAGAGAGCCGTAGAAGCGCCACATCTCTTTTAATGGGATCAATTCGTCAGCCTCTCCATGGATTAAAAATTTTGGTTTTTGACTACGTGTCACTTCCGAAAGGTCGTATTTATCCATTAGGGGAGGCGCGATTCCAATCATTGCTGTGACACGTGGATCTAAGACACCGATACTAAGGGCGATAAAGGCTCCGAATGAATATCCAGCTGCCCAGAGCTCAACGCCAGGGTACCGGTCAACCATGACATTAAGTGCAGCACGAAAATCCTCCTGCTCGCCACGGCCTTCATCGAAGGTGCCCTCACTCGTTCCGACGCTGCGGAAGTTAAACCGCAGTGTGACACACCCGATACGACTAAGTGTTTTGGCCGTCTGGTACACAACTTTTGAATGCATTGTGCCGCCATGCAGCGGGTGTGGATGTGCGAGAACAACAGCCGACCGAGGCGAACTGATTTCGCCGCCAAGAACCGGTTCGGGTTCTAAAAGGTGCGCTTCGAGTCGTCCGGCTGGGCCAGTAATCTCGTGTAGTCGTGCTACTGATGTCTTCACGCTGGCACCTGCTTTAGTCGCGAGTTAACACCGATTGTTCTTCGAGCGTAATCGGAAACAACTTGCGCAAAACGTTCGGGGCGCGTCGCGACTCCGATATGCCCTGTATTCTCAATTGTTACAGCCTGTGAACCGGAAATGGCTCCGAGGTATTCACGAGAACTGTCGACTGGTACCACGCGATCAAGTTCCGTCTCTCCCGTTACGATCTGTGTCGGAGTCAGAATGCGCGAGCAGTCCGATGCAAAATCGACTTGTTGAGCCAGACGCATCCGTTCAGCCATTCGCGTTGGCGTTGCTGGTGATGTTACGGCACGTGCTAGGCACTCGGCCCCGAACCGTAACCTTTTTCGAAGAGACGGAAATGCTACTGCAATTTCTGGATAGAGCCTGAATGGCGAGGAGGCTGCAAATACTGGCGCCATTAGTCGTGGAGCTCGCAGATAACGCTCGATACGAGATGGTGGTTGCCAGTTTGGTGAAGGCGTTGACACAAGGCTTAGACTCGAAATTTTCGTTGGTCTTGTCGCTGCGTAGTGAACAGCGACCCACCCACCGTACGACACACCGCAAAGCGCGACTGTGTCTACATTGGCCCTTACGAGGAGCTGGTCGAGCCAGTCAATGAAACTGTCGAACCCTCGCTTTGCGTTTATCGATGCGATCGACCCGGGCTCACTTGGAAGTGAGTCGGTGATCACTCGATTCTGGGTAGCGAGTGCATCCACAGCTTGCTGCATCCATTCCCAACGTCCTTGGATACCTGGGACCAATACGATCGGAATGCCACTGCCATGGTCAAGCATTAATTTCTCAATGTTTTTCCGGTCTTTAATGTGTGCGAGATACGTTCCTGTGTTTTTTGTTGACCGCACAGGGAAAGAAAGGCTTCTCGTTCGAGGTCGAGAAGGTATTGCTCGGACACCGAGGTTGCGTGCGGCACGTCGCCACCCGAAAGCAGATGGGCGACGGTACGTCCTAAATGCACGTCGTACTCACTAATGCGCCCGCTTCGCCAGGCAAGATGTACCCCGAGCTCAAGAGCAGCTTTGGTATCGGGGCCTCCGACCGGGATATCTGTCTGACGGTTCGGCGGTCTATACCCAGTCTTGGCTAAATGGATCGCGGTGTGTTTAGCGTCGCTCAGAAGTCGCTCCCTGTTCATCGTAATCTGATCACTGTCTTGAAGGAGGCCAAGCTGTTTCGCGTCGGTGCCGCTTGAGGAAACCGTACCGAATCCGATTAACTCGAATGCGCGTTGTATGTAAGGGAGTCTGTCTGCCGCGCCGGCCGGGGCTTGGTCAGAAAACCTCGCTAGTAGTTCTTTTGTGCCACATCCAGCCGGAATGAGACCGACACCCACTTCTACTTGTCCCATATAGGTTTCGGCCGCTGCCTGCGCACGGTCACTGTGGAGTACGACTTCGCATCCGCCGCCGAGCGTTAATCCGGCTGGAGCAACGACAACCGGGACATCGGCATAACGCAAGTTAAGGACAGCCGATTGAAATGAGCGGATCATGAGATCGATTTCGTCCCAATTTTCTTCCTGTGCTTCCAGCAGTACGAGCATTAGGTTTGCACCGGCGGAAAATGCTGGACCGTCATTTCCAATGACAAGAGCGTCAAAGTGTTTCGAGGCTTCTTCGACTCCCCTCGTCATCATGTTGATCGTATCTCCG
>DTWD01000379.1 GCA_012963185.1 Acidobacteriota bacterium | reverse complement strand
GGCACGGATTTAATATTCGTTTCAAGACGATTTCACCACCAGAGAATGTTGACGTTACGATGATTGCGCCAAAGGCACCTGGTCATCGCGTCCGTGAAGTCTACGTGGAAGGTGGTGGGACGCCTGCCCTGTTGGCAATTGATCAAGATGCGACCGGCCAAGCACGAGGTTTGACGCTGTCGTATGCCAAGGCGCTTGGGGTTACACGTGCCGGCGTTATTGAAACGACATTTGCCGAAGAGACAGAGACAGATTTATTCGGTGAGCAGGCCGTGTTGTGTGGCGGTGTGAGCGCGTTGGTCAAGGCGGCTTTCGGTACGCTCGTGGAAGCTGGCTATCAACCCGAGATCGCCTATTTTGAATGTATGCACGAGCTCAAGCTGATTGTTGATTTGATGTATCGGGGCGGTTTGAACTACATGAGGTATTCCATCAGCGACACAGCTGAGCACGGTGATTACACTGGCGGCCCGCGCATCGTCACAGACGAAACTCGAAAAGCAATGCGGGCGATGTTGGCGGAGATTCAAGATGGCACATACGCGAAAAATTGGATTGGAGAGAACGAGGCTGGCCGCCCCTGGTTCAACAAAACCCGCGAGGAAGAGCAGGACCAGCAAATTGAGCGTGTTGGAGCCGAGTTGCGCAAGATGATGCCATTTCTTGATGCTGTGACGATTAAGGCTTAATTGTTACTGGCTACTCCAATGCGATTTTTCCTATCGACCTTATTAACTGTTTTTCTGGGCGCGGGTTCCCTGGGCGCCCAGACTCTTCAGGACCTGCCGTACGACTTGCTTATTATCAATGGTCGCGTCATGGACGGTTCTGGTAACCCCTGGGTCCGAGTCGATATTGGTGTCCGCGCTGGTCACATTGTTGCGATCGAGCGTCGTCTTGAACGTCAGTCTGCTAACGAGATCGATGCTGAGGGTCGTCTTGTGACACCGGGCTTCATCGATGTTCATTCGCATGCTGGCGTGGGTTTAGCGCGGCCTGGTTTGGGTCAGGGACGTCCACTGTTAGCGCAGGGTGTGACGACTATTGTTGCCAACCCAGACGGTGGTGGTCCAGTCGATCTTACGGCGCAACGGGCTGAACTCGAAGTCAACCAACTGGGCCTTAACGTGGCTTTACTCATTGGCCACGGGAGTATTCGGCGTGCAGTCCTCGGCATGGACGATCGGATTCCTGACGAAGACGAGATGGAAGAGATGGTCAATTTAGTTCGTCGTGGGATGAAGAATGGCGCGTACGGGCTGTCGAGTGGTTTGTTCTACGCACCAGGAAATTTTGCCACGACAGACGAATTGATTGCGCTGGCTTCAGTAGCCAGTGAATTTGGGGGACTTTACACTAGCCACATCCGCGATGAAGGGAACTACTCGGTCGGATTAATTGCTGCTGTGAATGAGGTCATTCGGATTGCAGAGGAAGCTAAACTCCCAGGGATTGTCAGTCACATGAAGGTGTTGGGGCCTGACAGCTGGGGGTTGTCGGTGGCGGCGACGACGCGCCTTAATATGGCTCGGCGTCGCGGTGTTGAAGTTTTTGCAGATCAGTACCCGTACACAGCTTCGTCGACAAGTTTGACCGGGGCTTTCATTCCTCGCTGGGCGCAAGTTGGTGGAGAAGCTGAGTTACAACGTCGAATGGGTGCGCCGGAAACACGGCGTCGGTTAATAGAAGAGGTTCGTACAAATCTTCGTCGGCGTGGTGGCGCGGCCTCCCAG
>DTWD01000378.1 GCA_012963185.1 Acidobacteriota bacterium | reverse complement strand
GAAGCCGTAGGAGGCACGTGCATTCGCGAGGCGGAACCCGGTAATAGACGCCGGATCACCAAAGATTTGTTCTACGCTGTCAGTTGCTGGGTTGAGGCGGTATCCAATAATAGGTCTTACGTTGACCTCTTCGCTAGTCCAGGCATTGAGGGGCTGTCCATCGAAACCAGCAACCCCGAAATTGAAGAAAAATGTGCCTCGGATTCCTCCCAATATTCCGATAGGTGTTGCCATTGCTTCAATGAGAGGGAAACGGAGCTCCGCATTGCCATAGAACGATTTGTGTCCAATGAACTGGAGGTAGTCATATCCCCTCATTTCTGATAATCCACCAAAAAACGTGAAGTCGGGAAACTGACCCCAGCTTTTAAACCCACGGCCACGGACGGCCAGCACGCCATTTTCAGCAATTCTCAGGTAATACCGAGTATCGAATTCCATTGATTGGCGCGACAGGAAACTAGACATTGGTGGGGCGAACTCATACCCAAGCATGACCGTATTTCCGGAGACTGGACCATATTCTCGCAGGACAGTGGTTTCTTGCACAAAGCGTGCACCGAGTGGTGCAAAGCTTCCATTCCGGAAGAGTGTGGTTCCAAATTGCTGCATTTGAAACATGTCTGACTGCGCCTGTAAAGCATCGTTGGCAAATGTCTCTTGGTATTTAAAGAGACCTCCTGACAATTCAACTCGTCTGTAGCGATCGAACGGATAAATTCCTGAGATGCTCCCCCCTTCAGTGCGACGGGTTGCAATGGCCTGGTCACGACTTAGATAGCTGTAGCTGGAACCAAATATTTGTCCGGGGGCATAGCCATAGAAGAATTGTTCCGACTGAGCTCCTTGTATTGAATATTGGAATCGGCCGGACAAATTTGTGTAAGACCCTCCAATGGTCCGGTACTGCGAAATGGAATAAATCAGGGCGGTGAAGTACTGGTCACCAAGGACATCCGAGAATGAGATTTGCGTGCCTCCGAAAATATCGCCGTTATTCGTGACGCCTACGTTTAGCGGAGGGAGGGCGTCGAGGTACATGTTTTCGAAGCGCTCTTTTCTTCGAGCGTTGATCGGATTAAACGTATGCGTAAGAGGAGCCTGGAAGTCGATAGTTGGGCCTGGTGCGCCGAAGTCACTAGTTTGAGCGACATAAAGCGGCTCATCGTATTCGATGGAGCGCAGTCCGTACTCACCTTTGTAATAGGTGATAAATCCAATGCGCCGGTTGTCCGAATCTTCATTGGGTGACAAGCCGATGGGGTTTACCACACCCGTCGAGGCGTCGGTGAGTTGGTGTAGTTCGCCCGTCTCAATATCAAGTGTCCATATGTTGAAGATTTCCGCGTCGGTAGCTGTTTCTGATTCGAGAGGTTGTGTAGGGTCAGCGGCAGTCGATGCAAATACAAGGGTTCGGTCATCAAGAAACTCACCGCCGGCGTCGTCATGCGTGCCGAATGTTAATTGCGTACGGTCGCCAGTGGTTCGATCGAATCGGAACAGTTTGTTATTGCCACTCACGCGTGTCATATGAACGATGTATCGTCCGTCTGGTGAGTAGAATGGCGCATAGTCCGCGAGGTCTGTATTGGTTATATTCGTGACTTCATATGTATCAAGATCGAGCTCGTAGATGTTGCCAACGGCTCCCTCAAGTGCTGAAAATACGACCGTTTTCCCATCGGGTGAAAAGTTTGGCGATTCTGGTTCGTCGACCATGTCGAGTTGGATTAACGTTTCGATTTCCTTGGTGACGACACTCTGCACGACGAGAGCTTTATGCTTGCCTTTACGAACCATGTACGCAAGCTGGTCACCTGTTGGCGCCCATGACATCCACGGGACCGTATTCCAGCGTTGTCCGGGTGCAGGGATGTACTCGAACCCATAATCTTGATTAAATCCGTTTGTGAGATTATCAATCACTTCGCCGGTTCGGGATGACAGCAGTATGATGTCTGATTCTCGGTCTTTGCGGTCTGCAGCCATGGCGGCTATCACTTCGCCGGTTGGTGATGCTTCGATCGAATACACGACTGGATAGCGGCTACGCAGCGGATCTGGTGTGAGGTCACGTCCATAGTCGGTCGGGCGCTCTTTTTCTCGAAAGACTTCAAAACGTTCTTCGAGGTATGCTTTAAAGGCATCATCGAATTCTTCGGACTCAAGGTCGAAAGCTTCTTC
>DTWD01000377.1 GCA_012963185.1 Acidobacteriota bacterium | reverse complement strand
CGATGCTCTACCACTGAGCCAAGCGCCCGACCCGAAACTAATCCTGATCGAAGTGTAACCGGACGTGGAAAGTACACGCTAGCCCGTCAACGTGCTTCAGAAATGAGAGCGTTCAGCATCCTTACATACTGCACTTCTGCATCCGCATCTCCATCAAACAAAGCGGGTCCTGATCCAGTATCAACCATATCGGCAGTCTCATCACCACTCATCAAACCATCTGCGCCAACATCCGTAATCAACACCTTTGTATCCGGTATTGAGGCGCCATTTAGATCCAAATAGACCTCGCGATACTCACCGTTACTAATCTTTGCCTCAATATACATTGGCACCTCGTAACGCGCCGACACGACGATCAATTGGCCTGGAAAAGCTAGCGCCGCGACATAACGGTCAGTCCCCTCTGAGTCTTTTGCCGCTATCGCATCCAGCTGAGCATCGTTCAAAAGCTGCGCAAGTTCTTCGGCTAATGCAGCTGATTGCTGCGCGTATCCATTGGAGCTATTCAGAAGAACGACCAGAACACCGACCAGCGTCACTATCCCTTGCACTCGCATTCGAATCTGCATCAAGTACCCCCTCCCGCGCAACAAAGTTAATGGTGACATTCCCGTTAGTGTCACCAGGAACGCGATGCGTCAACACCGAGTCTACTGCAAAACAAGTCGTTATTCTGAAGTCGAACTAGTACTGTCGCTAGAGGGTGGTGGTTCTGACTGTGTGGATTCGTCTCGGAAAGCCGAGAGCGCAGCGCGTAACCCAAAAAGAAACCCGGCTCCCTGCTTGAGCGGCGCAAAGACGGATCGGTCAGCAACGGTCAATATTTCATCAATCTTCTCGATAAGCTGACTCGTAATCTGATCCAGTCGTTCGGCCTGCTTACTTGCTAATGACGTCACCCGAGCGACATCACTACTGACCGCATCAACTCTAGCAAGAGTCGGTTTAATCTCATGCTCAATAACATCAACAAGTCGGCTGACCCGTTTCGCGAGTCTCGCAGCAAATACTACGACTCCAATCTGCACGACTGCCATAATGACGGTAGCAGTCGCGATCACCGACAACAACAACGTGGAACCAGCCATTTACGCTACGCCTGTCCCTCGGGAGACTCATCTTCAAGATGAGTCGCATTATCAATGGTACTGCCAGTCGCTCGCTCCCTCGCTCGCTCGTAAACATCTCGACCACGGTCCACTGCTGTGGCTAGTTCTTCCCGTTGCTGACGTACAAACTCGCGCCCACGCTGCGCTGCATCGCTCGCCCGGTCCCGCCCTTCACGCGCACGTTCATTCAAATAACGCCGCGTCTCTTCACCCGTCGTCGGAGCCCAGAGCAAAGCGGCTGCAGCTCCAGTTACAGCTCCCATCACAAAAGCCAGTAATACAAGACCTGTTTGTGCATCATTATCTCTAGACATATATTCCTCCTCTGACCACATCTTCTCACATCGTATGTGACTACGGCGCTTGGTCGACTCCAAGTTCATGTTTACGGAGCTCACGAATCCGATCTCGCAGTTTCGAGGCCTGCTCGAAATCAAGATTCGCCGCTGCCTCTCGCATTTCAACACAAAGCGACGCCACATACTCATCAAGCTCAGATTGAGTCTTAAACGACATCATTGGGCCTCCTGCAGCAGGAAGCCTCGCGTAATCCCTTTCGTACACACTCGACATAACACCATCAATTTCTTTGATAATCGATTCCGGCGTAATGCCGTGCTCCTGGTTGTAAGCCGTTTGCCTTTCGCGTCGGCGCTTCATCTCGCCAAGAGCTCTTTCCATCGAACCAGTCATCGTATCCGCGTACATAATGACTTGACCGTTCACATTACGAGCAGCTCTGCCTGATGTTTGAATCAGAGCGCCCGCAGAACGCAAAAATCCCTCTTTGTCCGCATCCAGGATTGCGACCAACGACACTTCCGGCAGGTCGAGTCCTTCCCGTAGCAAATTAATACCCACGAGCACGTCAAATACCCCACGGCGCAAATCTCGCAAGATTTCAATGCGCTCCAATGTATCGATATCGGAATGAAGGTAGCGAACTCGTATTCCCAACTCATGATAAAACTGAGTTAAGTCCTCAGCCATCCGCTTCGTCAGGGTCGTTACAAGAATCCGTTCATGTCGCTCTGCACGAATACGAACTTCATGCAGCAAGTCATCGATTTGCCCCTTGACCGGTCTGACGTCCACACTGGGGTCAACCAATCCAGTCGGGCGAATAATTTGCTCCACAACAACACCACCACTCCGTTCAAGTTCGTACGATCCGGGCGTGGCAGACACAAAGACAACCTGACCAATACGCTCACTCCATTCGTCGAAACTCAACGGACGATTATCAATCGCTGATGGAAGCCGGAACCCATGTTCGACCAAAACACTCTTGCGTGACCGATCACCGTGATACATCCCACGAACCTGTGGCACCGTTTGATGACTTTCATCGATGATTGTCAGGGCGTCCTCAGGGAAATAATCAAGCAGAGTTGGCGGCGGCTCTCCAGCGCTACGCCCAGACAAATGCCGGGAATAGTTTTCGATTCCATGGCAATATCCAATCTCTTTAATCATTTCGAGATCAAACATCGTCCGCTGATGTAACCGCTGCGCTTCTAGTAATTTTCCACTTTTCTCAAGATAAGTCCGGTGCTCTTTGAGCTCAGATTTTATCGACTCAACCGCCTGCATAGAACGTTCTCTGGGGGTCACAAAGTGTGACTTCGGAAAAATAACGACCTTGTCATGGCGACGATCCGACTTACCTGTCAATGGATCGAAGCTACTCAGGTTATCCACTTCATCGCCAAACAATTCGATCCTAAGACCCTCTTCGTCGTACGAGGGATAGACCTCAATGATGTCTCCTCGAACTCGAAACACACCGCGCGTAAACTCGTGATCATTTCGTTCATACTGGATCTCAACCAGTTGTCTCAGGATCGCCTCTCTCGCAATTGTTTGCCCGCGTTCGAGAGACAGCAACATGCCGTAGTAGGCGTCGGGTGAGCCTAATCCGTAGATGCATGACACACTCGATACGATTAATACATCTCGCCGTTCGAATAACGCTCGAGTTGCGGACAGTCGCATCCGATCGATCTCTTCATTAATCGTGGCTTCTTTCTCGATGTAGGAGTCAGTAGACGGAACATACGCTTCTGGTTGGTAATAATCGTAATAACTTACAAAGTACTCAACAGCATTGTCTGGAAAAAACCGTTTGAATTCTTGATAGAGTTGTGCCGCCAGCGTTTTGTTATGCACCATAACCAACGTGGGCCTGTTCACAGTTGCCACGACGTGAGCCATCGTAAACGTCTTGCCGGAGCCCGTTACTCCGAGTAAGACCTGGTGCCTATCGCCTCTATCTAATCCGGAGCACAACTCACAAATGGCGCGCTCTTGGTCGCCACGCAGTTCAAAATCAGAAACGAGTTTAAAGTGGTCCCTGTTCGATGACTTAGACACGACGCTCACGCGAATAATTAACCAAGCATCGTACCACGAAGATATCGGCAATGCGCCGCGAGACATTTTCAGCGACGACTTGGAATCAGGGGAGCTTCCTCGACGTAGGCCGCGTAGTAGCCGTCTCGAGATCTTATTTCGGCTCGTCGCAAGTCCTCACTTTGAGAACGAAGGCGGACTTCCAGTTGCCGCCAACTGCCATTTGTCGCAACATTGGTCGAAATGAAACCAATGGAATATCGAGCGTTCAACTCGGCTTCAATCTGTTCATAAATACCATCAAGCTCATCAGTCTCTTGAGGAAAATAGGCATGCCCCCCCGTCGAGTCGGTCAGTTCTTCAAGAAACATCCGCTGCCGTTGACGAGAACCAGCCCGAAGATATCGCTGCAGGCCAATGGCGTAAACCGTCACATCGGATGCACGCAAGAGATCTCTTGCGTCCTCAAACGACATCTGACTTCGCGTATCCTCACCGTCGGTATACAAGACTAAGATCTTGCGGCCATCCTGTTCGAACGCTCCATCAAGATAGACACCAAGAGCATCGTACAAAGCAGTATTCCCGCTGGGTCGGCTGGCACGTATCCGCTCAACCAGTCGCGGAAACCCGTCACGCCCATACCGTCCCACCCGCACCTCAGTATCAAAATCAACCACCGTTGTATCGGCAGCATAATCCAATGCTCGAAGAAACTTGATCGCAGCTGTTTTTTGAAACCGATCGTCTTGGGCCATACTGCCGCTGGCATCAAGTAACAACCCGAGATGTACCGGCATCACATCACTGTTACTAGACAAGCCACGAGCGAAATATGCCACTTGCTGTAATTCTCCATCCTCCAGTAATTCAAAATCGGCGGCATCGAGATCAGTTACCGGTTGTCCATCGCGGCCAAGTACGGTGACACTGACATGGACAAGGTCAATTCCGCTACTAAAGGTCGGCTGGAACGCCGAGGCCATAGATGAGAACAAGAATGCGACAACTGCTACGGGCCAGTAACGGACCATTAGGTTCCGAATAATAACTCATCGCACGTGTGGGCTGTCATATACTTCGAGCTTGCGATGAATTGCGTAGCAGTCTGCCAAGACGATCTGATCGTCATGACTCTACATGAGGCCCTAGCCCCAACACTTGATATTGAATTCCTAGTCGAAGAACGACCGCAGGGGCGTCGCCTTAGCAGCGCCGGAATTCCCACTCGAGTTGGTGATCCCTATCAGATCAAGACCTACCTTCAGGCAAACGTTACAGCTGCCACGTGCATTATCGTAGAAGATAACGGCCGTCGAAATATTCAAGCTATTCTCGAAGCTGCTGCGGGATCCGGAATATCGATGTTCTATGTCTTGCTTGTCGGAAACCACAAATATGACCCGTCCAAGAATACAAGCGCCACCCCAACTGTAAGCATCCTCACACTATCTGAACTTACTAAAACGTCGCTCCTGAGCGCTCTCGGTCGGTCACTCTCTCGTTCGCTTGTTCAGCAATATCAACGCCACTTTGAAGACGCGGACCGTGTGTTAATTCTGCTGCACAACGACCCAGACCCCGATGCGCTGGCAAGCGGTTTAGCCATTAGAAACCTCCTCCACCGCACAAAAACCACTGCAATCATAGGCGCTTTTCACGGTGTCACCAGACCTGAAAACAAGCGAATGACCAACCTGTTGGACATCCAAGTCGAATCAATCACGCCAGAATCTCTGGCACGGTTTGACCGAATCGTAACCATTGATGTCCAGCCTCACTATTTTGGCGGCCTTCTCAATCGAGTAGACCTTGTCATCGACCATCATCCAGAGCGATCCGGTAGCAAGGCACTCTTTAAAGATATTCGATCCGATTTAGGCTCGACAGCTACGATCCTGACCGATCACCTGCGCTCGGTAAACAGCAACGTCTCCGAGCGAATCGCGACTGCCCTACTGTATGCAATCAAATCCGATACATTATTTCTTTCTCGACAAACTAATCGTAGTGACCTTGACGCCTTCACGTTCCTGTATCCACTTGCTGACTCTCAACTCGTTAGAAAAATGGAGGGCGCTGGCATCACACACGAACGACTCCAGTACGTCACTAACGCCTCACAAAAGGGCCAGATACGGGACCAAGTCTTCGCAGCATGTCTCGGACCAATTCCTCGTGAAGACATTGTTCCGTATGTCGCAGATTTTCTGTTGCAGGTCGAAGGCATTAAATGGACGGTTATTGCTGGGCAACTGAACGACAAAATCGTGATTTCCGTCAGAAATGTCGGCTACACGCGTCATGCTGGATCATTCGTCAATAAATGGTTCAAGGACATCGGAAGTGCAGGTGGCCATCGAGCAATGGCTAAGGCAATCGTTCCCATCGGTGCATTCCAAAATAAATTCGGCACGATAGAGACAGATGAAATTACAGTGTTACTTGGAGATCTCGCAACACAGTTTATCCTTGAATCGAATCAGAAGCCCTGACCGCAGTAATCGATTCAGTCCCAACAATTACCGGCCATACGAGTCGTGACAGAAAACCGTTATAGGCTAGTTTGCCTGCTCGTCAACGTCATACTCATGAGCCGCAAGTCGCTCAGAAATAGAATCCGTTTCATAGGATTGTTCGCCAGACGGCACATCGATAAGCTCGCCGCTTTCCGCAACGACCGCTTCAACAAACTGCCTAGAACCGTCCTCGTAGCCACGGTTTACTAATTCGTCCAAATTAATAAGCCTGTCCGACTCTTTGTCGTAACACCCATTAAAATCAAAGGGCCCCACTGGATTGTGCATCGGCCGCACATGAAACAGCGCTTGAAATCTTGTCCCGACGCTAGCCAAGGCATCCTGCAAAGCGGCCGTCTCAGAACTGAGCAAATACTGACCTGCCCTTCCGCGTATGTCGTGACGGTCCACTGCAAGCGTATGAGGACCAGGTGCCGAAGGAAAGGAAGAGACGAGAATAACCTGCTCGGCCCCAGCCCGTGCAACTTCATCGAGAAGCCGTGACGTCGAAGTAAGTCGATCTGATACTCGGTGCGTTTCTCCGCGCCAAGCGCTTTCCGGCGCGTGACTAACAAAATGTGGTTCTGTTACGAGTGGAAGACTCAGCGAACTGGCCAGCGCATCAAAAGCGAGTCGTTTCGGTTCTGTTGAAAGATCTACCACCTCAAGTAACCGACCCTCTGCATCCGATCCTGACACATCAGCCAGATAAGCCTGACGATGTGGTTCAGCCAACAGAGCATACGTAATATCACGTCGAGCATCGATATCGTGCGCCACGATGAGAAGCTCACAAAATCCTGGTTGCCCGACGTTATCCCCGAGTAACTCCGCATACCGTTCGCCCAAATCCTTATTTACCGGCACCTCAATTCGAGAGGCGCCGCTCATGACCCGCCACAACCCACCACTAAACCATTTGACCGCTGCAGACACTTCAAGTGGTGTTCCTAATAAACGCCACCAGAGGTCTCCTCGCACCCGGCGTCTCGGAACACGACGCGCCGACGACAAGACAGTATCGATTAAGAACAATGCGAAAAGAGTGACCACCGCAATAAGAATCAACCTCGGTATGTAGGTCGGCAACGCGGTCGGTGCAAACGCTGTATCGACCAATCGCGTATAAGCTGCAATAATTGAAGTACCAACGTCCAGTCCCATCAGCTCGAACAAATATCCGACAGAATAGGCACTCGCTGCACCAACCAAAGCCACCATTGGCAAAACCAAGGTCGCCACCGCTGCAGACGCCATCCACAACGCCGCACAGAGGATCCGACGCCACCGGTATAGGCGACTAACGCCAGTATCACGCCATACTCCACCAGATTCCCATAATCCTGAGCCGCCGTCGATAGCCGTAAACATAGCGCCTACGGCACCGATACCGCGCCCCGCCACGAGATCGACCTTGACACCGGCCTCATGCAAAGCCCGAATAACTCCTGCGTGATACGCACCGGCTGTGCCAGTACCTGTTAGCACCAGTGCGGTTCGCAAGTGAGGGATATAGCGGCGGTTAGGCAGCACGGTGGCTCGTGCCTACGAATCGTGGATCGTCGCCACGGCAACAATCTCAAATTCACGCACACCTTTTGGCGTGGTGACCGTGATCTCATCGCCTTCTTCTTTGCCGATGATCGCACGACCAATTGGAGACGCCGATGATATCCAGCCCTTGTCAGGATCGGCATCTTCTGGCATCACAAGTTCATATGTAACTGTTGCATCGGCTTCGTCACGGAGAGTAACGCATGAGCCAAAGGCAGCCCGGTCGTGAGGTAATCGATCAAGATTCATCAGTGCGATTTCCGACACACGAGTCTGAAGCAAGCTGATACGAGCCTCTACCAGCCGCTGCCTTTCCTTCGCAGCTTGGTACTCTGCATTCTCTCGGAGATCACCATGCTCACGCGCTATCTGAATCTCCTTCGGAAGATCGTGTTTCAATTCACGGTTGAGCGTTTGTATCTCGTCCTCAAACCGCTTTAAAATTTTTGCTTTCATATCAGCTTCGTAGGGTAGCACATCTGGTATGCTCGCCCGCACGCGTGAAGAGCATTACATCTCGTCAGAACGTCTTAGTCACTCGCATTCGAAATGCGAGACGCGAACGACGTTCCACTCGGAAACACCTCGTATTAGACGGACTCCGAGTAGTGACAAATGCGCAAGAATCCGGCCTTGCGATCGACACGGCACTCGTTTCTACGACAGCGTTCAAAAACGATCAAGATGTGAAGCATCTCTGCACACAATTCGATTCGAACAAAACCAACCTTGCTACATGTTCAGAACGAATAATGGCAGCAGTTAGTCCACTGCGATCACCGTCTACAGTTATTGCACTAGGTTCCTATAAGCCAGTGGACTCCGAAGAAATCATCTCCTGCGAGCCAAGCAGCTTCATCGTCATGCCACTCGCGGTGCAAGACCCCGGGAACCTTGGAGCCATTATCCGCTCGGCTGTCGCAGCAGGCAGTGCAGGCATTATCGTCGACCATAGTTCAGCGGACCCATATGGCTGGAAAGCACTGCGCGGCTCAATGGGATGTACTTTTCGACTGCCAGTTGCAGATACCGATAACACTCTTGAGACGCTCAGGCAGGCAAAACACCTAGGGTGGACTATCGTTGCCACATCGCCACACAACGGGACCTCAGTCTACGACGCGAGTTTAAACCGCCGTGTCATTCTGCTTGTCGGCAACGAAGGTTCAGGCCTTGGATCCGATCTCGAGCAGGAAGTTGACATTACGTTGTCTATCCCAATGTCCGGCAATATCGAATCGCTGAATGTGGCCGTCGCAACAGCGATAATCGCCTACGAAATAAGGCGACAACGGCACATGACATGAAAGAAGGTCAACTCTTCCAACCCAACGACACCGAACCATTAACTGATGGTTCTCCTCTCGCTGAACGAATGCGGCCACGCACCTTCGACGAATTCGTCGGTCAACACGAATTATTAGATCGCGGCCAACCGCTACGAGAAGCGATCGAACAGGATGCATTGCAATCGATCATCCTGTGGGGCCCTCCAGGAACTGGTAAAACTACGTTGGCTCGATTAATTGCGACGACAAGTCATGCTCATTTCATTGCATTTAGCGCGGTTTTATGTGGAATCAAAGAAATCAAAGCCGTCATGGCCGAAGCCGAAGTAACCCGGCACCAATTCAATCGACGTACTATCGTTTTTGTTGACGAAATACATCGCTTTAATAAAGCGCAACAGGACGCCTTTCTGCCACGCGTTGAGGGCGGCGATATCATTCTAATTGGCGCCACAACCGAAAATCCTTCTTTTGAAGTCAACGCCGCGCTCTTGTCGCGCTCCAAAGTATTCGTACTTGAACCACTCTGTCCTGAAGATACTGTTGCTCTGCTGCAACGGGCGCTTACTGATCCCATACGAGGCCTCGGCGACCAGGAAATCGTCACGGATGACGACGCGTTAACAACTATTGCTAGACACGCGAATGGTGACGCGCGTGTGGCGCTGAATCTGCTTGAGCTTACGGCGACTCTTGCCACGCCTAAGGGACACGGCGCAACGGAAAGTAGCGACAGTCCGTCTTCGAAATGTATTGACCACAATGTACTCGCACGTGCGCTACAACGCCGCTCGCTTCTCTATGATAAATCCGGAGAGGAACACTACAACCTCATCTCTGCACTGCACAAATCATTACGAAACAGCGACCCCGATGCCGGGCTCTATTGGCTCGCACGTATGGTTGAAGCCGGCGAAGACCCACTCTACATTGCCCGACGATTGATCCGATTTGCATCGGAAGACATCGGAAATGCAGACCCTCATGCATTGACTATCGCCGTCGCAGCCAAAGACGCCGTCCATTTCATTGGCATGCCAGAGGGAAACACTGCACTAGCACAGGTCGTTACGTACCTGGCCACGGCTCCAAAAAGTAACGCCGTTTACTTCGGGTACGCAAAGGCCGCGGGGGATGCGCATCGGGAAGTAGCAGACCCGGTACCTCTGCACTTACGCAATGCGCCAACCAAGCTCATGAAACAACTCGACTACGGAAAAAACTATGAGTACGCGCACAATGACAAAGATGCTATTACTGGAATGGATTGCTTGCCGCCATCACTCAAAGGCCGTCAATATTACCAACCAACCACACGGGGATACGAAAAAAACATCTCGAAACGACTCAGTGCCTGGAAAGAAGTAAAGCGACAAAAACGCTGCCGCTCAGAGGAACCTCACGAATGACGGTTCTCATCTACTACACGGGGCGCGCATTGCAATTACTCGGAATGTGGCTGCTATTGGTCGCGGTCGCCACGGCCGGACCACTCGGTCCAAGCCCTCGAATCTTCGGAGTCGGGATTGCAATATTTGTCGCCGGATGGTTCACCGTGAAGAAGCAGTCAAAGGAATAAGGAATCACTCCGGCAAAGCCAGCGCGATATACTCACTCGGCATGTCTTCCCAACCCACCGTCACAACAATGTACTGCCGGCCGTCAACCATGTAAGTCATTGGTGCTGCTGTCGTGCCGCCCGGCAAGGCGACCTCACCAAGCACATCCCCAGTCATTTTGTCGTAGGCACGAAGCATCTTCCCACCGGCACCACCCCAGATAGGCTTCAGTACGACAACACCTGTATTCCCTCCTTCTCCGAGAATCACAAGCGTCTTCGTTACCAATGGGGATACTCGACCGGGCTGCCCAAGATCTGGAAGATCCAAGCCTTTCAGAGCAGGATGCTCGGTCGGCCCACGGCCATTCGCAACTGACCACAGGATTTCTCCCTGGTTTAAATCGATCGCAACCAATCGACCGAAGGGGGGTTTAAATAAAGGTAACTCTTGTGGCCCTTCAACAGGAGTCAGTGAGTCCAGTACGAGATTCATGTCCGACCGAGGATGCTCGGACGGAACAATCCCAATTACCGACTCACTATGAACCGATGGGACATAGAGGATGCCATGTTCAGGATCAACCGCGGCTCCACCCCAATCTGCCCCACCAACAACACCGGGCATTTGGAGTGTACCCTGCGTGCCACCGAGCTCATTGTCGATTAACGATGGTGGTGTAAATAATGGCCCAGTTACGTGGTTCGTAAAAATATCAAGAGCTTCACGCCGAAGTTCAGGCGTAAAGTTAATTAAGTCATCAACACTCGTCCCCTGTTGATCAAACGGTGGAGGTTTGGACGGAAACGGTTGCGTTGGTGCATACCACTCACCCGGAACATTCCCTGTGGGAACTGGACGTTCCTCAATGGGCCAGACTGGCTCTCCAGTCTCTCTGTCAAACACATAGGTAAAAGCCTGTTTACTAACGGCAGCCACCGCTTGAATAGTTCGTCCGTCAACCTCAATGTCAACCACATTCGGCGCTGCCGGAAAATCGTAGTCCCAGATTCCATGATGCACTGCCTGAAAGTGCCACACTCGTTGGCCGGTTCGTGCATCAAGACACACAATCGCTTCCGCAAACAAGTTATCCCCGGGGCGGTACCCTCCGTAATAATCATTGGTTGGGGTCGACAATGGAATGTAGACATAACCGAGTTCTTCATCCGCACTCGCCCACGCCCACATATTGGTATTCCCAGTGTATTCCCATGAAGCACGGTCTTGGTTAAGTGCCGTCAACCATGTCTCGTTTCCCGGTTCTCCTTCTCGCGGTACCGTATGAAAACTCCACAACTGTTCACCAGTGCGTGCATCAAAACCACGAACGTCCCCAGGCGGCATCTCTTTCATGGCCGGCATTGTCGGATTCGTCACATCCGTCATCGCAGACCCAATAATCACAACCCCATTCACCACAATGGGGGGGGACCCCCAACTAAACGTATCGACCTCACGGTCGTCATACCCTTCCCGCAAGTCGACTTCACCATCGTCTCCAAAATCGACATACCTAGAACCGGTCTCAGCGTTCAAAGCGACAAGATACGATCCGACCACGGCAATGACACGGGCCTCGTTACTTTGCGGGTCATCCCAATAGGCCACGCCTCGCGTTTGCCGAACACGTTCGAACGGCTCTCCATTTCGCGATGGTGGCGTATCCTGCCACAGCACTTCACCAGTAGTTGCATCAAGAGCTGCGACTGTTCCGAGACCCGTACTGATATACAGCCGTCCATCAGCCATTAAGGGTGTGTTCTGGGCAGCAACCGACGCACGCACTTCTCGGTCACCCCGCACGACATCTGGAAGAACAGACTGGCGCCACACAATCTTTAGGTCACTAAAGTTGTCGGCGTTAATCTGTTCTAAGGGCGAGTACTTCGACCCTTCGACATCTGCCCCGTAGGAACGCCACTCTGTCGTTTGCGCATCTACCAATGACGACATACAGAGAACATTGAACGCGGCACAGCCACACATCAGCACACTTCGAACACGGTCATTGTCTCGTCTACAAGTGTTTGCACTCACCGAACGTCACTCTCTTCCGCGGCAATTTCATCATAGAAGCCCGGGATGCTCCGTCGCATAAACAAACCGTCAGCTGCTCTTGTCCAACTCAACGCATCGGTCACAATTCGTGTCGATGCTTCATCTTTCTCCATCCCAGACGCGACAAGCTCCTGCATGCGCTCTCGTACCGCCACAAACTGATCTCGAAACGCTTCGACGTCTGAACGAGTCATCAAGCCGCCATGACCCGGAATGGCCGTGTCGAAATCGAGTTCAAGAATGCTATTGAGCGTGGCAATCCACGCTTGACTACTACCACCGTTTGCATAATCAATAAATGGAGCCGTCCCGTGCAACAGGTCACCTGTATGAATGGTCTGAAGATCCGGAAAATACACAACGGAATCCCCATTCGTATGACCGCGGCCAAGATGATGCGCTCTCACCTCAACACCGCCCAGGTGCAACGCCGCCTGATCAGTGTAAACAATACGCGGCTGTCCCTCTTGCTCTCCTCTCACCATATTCTTCCGGGCATTTTCGTGCGCAATGATCTCGACATCGTTAACAAACCCGACATTGCCACCCGCGTGGTCTCCGTGGTGATGAGTATTAATGATGTACCGGATCGGTTGATTCGTAAGATCACGCACCCGCGCCTTAATCTCGTCGACATTCCGAGGAAACTTGTCGTCGATCAAAATGACACCCATCGGCGTTACACGAACGCCGACATTCCCGCCAACGCCATTGATGTAATACAACCCCTCTTTAACGGGCGTCACGGATAACGATTCGGGTTGCTGGCCGATTACAACAATGGTCATCGCTGTTACTAGGACGGTCAGCAGTGGCACAACTACCGCTCTCAACTTACTTCGCACAACGGCTCCTCCCGCATCAGGCCAATAACCCCTACTGTAATCCAGCGGTTTCAACACCGCTCAACACGTATCGCTCAGGCGCACAATATGTCACAAGAGAGTGCCACCTAAACATCGGAATTATAGCGAGGTGCTTGCTCACTTGCAGGTATAGCTACAATGGCTGCATGGGAATGCGCCTTAGGGGACTGATCCTTGCCTTGTGTGTGACCACGACCACCATCCCGCTGACTGCAGATGATTGGCGGGAATTCAGAGGCCCGACAGGACAAGGACATGCTCCCGATACCAATCCGCCTATCGAATGGAGTGAAACCGAAAATATTGCCTGGAAATCAGAGGTGCCTGGACGGGGCTGGTCATCACCCGTGATCGCAGACGGGCGCCTCTGGATCACAACATCGGTCGAAGACTCTACAGGCAGTTCGCTCCGCCTACTGGCATATGACACGGATACCGGACGCCAGCTGGTCGACAGTGAAGTATTCAGGATTGAAGACTCGGACGCACCAAATCCGAAGAACAGCCTCGCGTCTCCAACCGCTGTGATTGATCCCAGTAATGAACGGGTTTACGTTCATTTCGGTGCTTACGGGACGGCCGCCGTTTCTCTTGATGGAGTAATTCTCTGGTCGACACAATTCCCGTACATCTCGCAACATGGAAACGGTGGGTCGCCCATCATTTTTGAGGACCTCCTCGTACTAAGTATCGACGGCTATAACACTGCCTACGTGGTCGCGATCGACAGTGAGACGGGGAACGAACGCTGGCGAACCAACCGAACAGAACCAGTTTCGCAGGCATATTCCACCCCACTTCTAATTGATACAGGGAGTACCACGCAGATCATCAGTGTCGCCGCGTTCAGGACCACAGCACACGACCCGCTCACTGGCGAAGAACTATGGAGCGTCGGCTATCCAAACGGGTTTTCTAACGTCCCGCGCCCCGTGTTTGGGCACGGCATGATCTACCTCTCAACAGGCTTTCAGACACCGTCACTTCTTGCGGTCCGCGTCGATGGTTCAGGCGACGTTACGCGTTCACATATCGAATGGCGTCTGAACCGCGGTGCGCCACTGACACCGTCGCCGATCCTCGTAGGAAACGAACTGTACGTCGTATCAGATTTTGGAATCGCGACCTGCATTAATGCCCTAACAGGTGACGTCCATTGGCAGGAACGTGTCGGAGGTAACCACTCGGCATCACCGATCTTTGCCAACGGACACATTTATTTCCAGAATGAAGAAGGCATCACCACGGTCATCAAACCCGGCACCGAATTTGACGTATTGACACGAAATCAACTTGACGGTTCAATGCTCGCCTCGATGGCCGCTGTCGGCAGTGCCTTGTACATCCGCACAGAGTCCCATCTGTACCGAATCGAAGAAACGCCGTAACGTCGGAATATTCTGATCGGCCCCACACGAAGCGTGATACATTCCTCCGAACTATGTGGGAACAAAACTATACGCCCGTTGCCGAAAGTCTTGGCGCCTCGACCGTTGTGGCTGCCATTCCCCTTGTAATTTTGTTTGTCATGCTCGGTGTGATTCGAAAACCCAGTTGGGTCGCAGGGCTGAGCGCACTCGGGGTCGCTGTTGTCTTGGCCGTCGGAATTTACGGCATGCCCGTTCCTCAAGCCGGCATGTCTATGGTCATGGGTGCGGCGTTTGGACTCTTTCCCATTGGGTGGATCGTCATTGCGTCACTGGTTCTCTACCGGGTCACGGTTGTTACCGGAAAATTTGAAATCATCAAAGACTCCATTGGCTCGCTTAGCGACGATCGACGCTTGCAAGCAATATTGATCGCTTTCGCGTTTGGTGCATTCATCGAGGGAGCGGCCGGATTCGGCACCCCCGTTGCAGTCGCAGCCGCCATGCTCACTGGCCTTGGATTCTCGCCATTCTATGCGGCGTTTATCTGTCTCCTTGCGAACACTGCACCCGTTGCGTTTGGATCACTAGGCATTCCTGTCGTTACGCTCGCCGGAGTTACCGGCCTCGACGAACTGGCGCTCAGTTCCATGACCGGACGGTTCTGCGCACTAATTGCCATCATCATCCCGGCCTATATCGTCGTCGTTATGTCTGGCTTCAAGCGGACGCTAGAGGTACTGTTAACAACATTATTTATCGTTCGCTGTGGGAAAGAAGATTCATG
>DTWD01000376.1 GCA_012963185.1 Acidobacteriota bacterium | reverse complement strand
GGCACTTCTGCGGTGAAATCCGTATGTAGCGAGAGATAGCTCTGACTTCCATCTGCGTTCGTCCTCCCGCCTATTTCACTTTTCGGTCTGCTGCATGACCGCGGAAAGTTCGGGTAAACGCAAATTCGCCAAGCTTATGACCCACCATGTTCTCAGTGATCAGCAACGGCACATGCTGACGCCCATTGTGGACGGCAATCGTAAGACCGACAAATTCAGGCATGATGACTGATCGTCGGGACCAGGTTTTGATTGGTCGCCGTGAGCTTTCTTCGTTCGCCTTTACAATCTTGGACCAGAGATGATGATCCACGAACGGACCTTTTCGAATTGAACGAGGCATGGTTACTTCTTCCTTCTGCGGATGATCATTGTTCCAGTCCGCTTGTTATTACGTGTTCTGTAGCCTTTGGTTGGTACACCCCATGGGGTGACCGGATGCCGCCCGCCGGACGTTCTTCCTTCTCCCCCGCCATGAGGATGGTCAACCGGGTTCATTGCCACACCCCGGACCGTAGGTCGAATACCGCGCCATCGTTTTGCCCCGGCTTTACCCAACTTACGCAGTGAATTCTCGGCGTTACCCACTTCACCGATGGTCACTCGGCAGTTAACATGTACTCGTCGCATCTCGCCAGAACGCAGTCTCATTAGCGCATAGTTGCCTTCTCGTCCAAGGAACTGAACCGACGAACCCGCAGACCGAGCCAATTGAGCGCCTTTACCAGGCTTGAGTTCTACACAGTGGACCACTGTACCCACCGGGATTACACTCAGGGGCAGTGAATTTCCAGGTTGAATCGGACTGTCTTTACCAGACTGAACCTGGTCCCCCTGTGATAGACCACGCGGTGCGATGATGTAGCGCCTCTCGCCATCTCTATAAAGCAACAGTGCAATATGTGCACTTCGGTTCGGGTCATATTCGATACGCTCTATCCTCGCCGGTATACCGTCTTTTGTTCTCTTAAAATCAATAATACGGTAGTGACGTTTGTGTCCCCCGCCACGGTGCCGAACGGTGATCCGGCCCGCGTTGTTTCGTCCACTGATAGACTTCTTGGCCTCGACCAAGCCTGACTGCGGCTTGCCTTTATGCAACCCAGGCGTCACCACCCTGACCATTCCTCGTCGGCCCGGCGTAGTGGGTTTCTGTTTAACGACTGCCATAATTCCTGCCCTATTTGCTCGTTGAGTACTCAGGCACCACTTCCGAGAAAGTCGATGTCATCACCATCAGCTAACCGTACGTAGGCTTTTTTCCAGTTGGCTCGTTTTCCTGGTGTTTTCCCAAATCGTTTTATTTTTCCCCGAACATTGATCACCTGGACACCTTCAACACTGACCTCAAACAAACTCTCAACAGCTGTTTTGATCTCGTTCTTGGTGGCATCGGTTAATACCTCAAACACAACCTGCTGACCGCTCTCAGCAGCATTAGTGCTTTTTTCCGAAATAATCGGACGACGTAAAACCTGATGTAACCTTTCTACATTCATTGCAAAGACGCCTCAACTTTCCGTAAGGCGTCAGCAGTAAAAATAACTGTCTCGTTGCCGACCAGGCTGGCGGGATTAACCTGCGCTGCCTCAACGACCTCGACTCTTGATAGGTTTCTGGCGGAAAGAGACACATTCTGATCATAATCAGCAGTAACCAACAACACACGACCGTTTAACCCGAGCTGAGCAAGAACATGAGTCATCTCTTTGGTTTTAGGCTGGGAAACCTGAATTTCATCGCAAACCCGAAGGCGTTCCTGACGAATCAGTTCCGACAGTATTGATCTAAGCGCCGCCCGATACATTTTGCGGTTAACTTTCTGACTATAACTTCTGGCTGTCGCTGGAAATGCCCGGCCACCTCCACGCCAGATCGGACTTCGACTTGTTCCGGCCCGCGCACGACCAGTACCCTTCTGTCGCCAGGGTTTTGAACCGCCACCGCTGACGTCGGATCTGTTTTTCTGTGAACTGGTACCTGATCGTGCACCCGACAGGTAAGCCACTACGACCTGGTGGACCAGGGGTTCACGGAAGGCAGTAGCAAAGACGTCTTCCGAGACAGCAAGTTGCTGACCCGTCGTACCGTCTAACTTGACCACAGAAAGTTCCACTGCGTATTACCTTTTAGTATTTAACTCGCTTGAACCATCGGCCCTTTGACCGAAGGTCGAATGACAACGTCAAAGCCTCGCGGCCCTGGAAAAGGTCGGCACCAACATGTCCGGCGAAGACGACCAGGTGTCGAAGGTCGAGGCGGGGAAAAGGTTCTTCCTTTTCGCTTCGTTCTTCAACAGTATCAACAAGTTTTAAAGGCTTTTGTTTCTCTAAGTGAGTTTT
>DTWD01000375.1 GCA_012963185.1 Acidobacteriota bacterium | reverse complement strand
GCGGCCAATCCCGATCGGGCGAAACATTTTGTCCGACTCGGCCTTGCCAGCCAGTACCGGAGTACCGAATCGACGTCAAGTTCTCCATGCCCATCGCGGTAGCGGTGGACTGTAAGACGCTTTGCGCGCTCTGCGCAGCAGCCGGCCCTGTCATCAGCGCCGACAGGCTCAGTGAGAGCCACAATCGTGTAGCCATGTTTTGTCCTCCAAGTCGATACGATTATCCGTCAGAAAAGCGACAAGTCAACACAACAGTGCTATGTCCTGGCCGAGACGAAGAAAGTGCGGCCCTAAGCATTCCAACTTGGAACCAACTCTTAGGATGGTTCCAAGAGATTGACGTCCTTCGTAGTTGCGGAATAGCTGAAATCTAGGCTCCCATATTTTCTGGTGAATTAATGGGTCTCTTTCAGAAAAACTTCGTTCCCACCATGGTCATTGGCCTAAAGGCAGCACCTGTGTTACTAACACTCGGCTCGTTGAACCGCTCGCCGTGCGTCACATCCGCAAATTGTCAAGAAATTCCGCCGCCGGCGTTACTTACCCCAGTCACGAGAAGATAGTCACGCGCTCGCGTACACGTCACATACAGGAGGTGGCGTTCTGTGTTGTAGACCTAGGTCCGCGTCGTCCGCGGCGGTCTCGATACGTGATTGCGAGGGAATCACTTCGTCATCACACGCCATTACCGCGACCGCTTGAATCTCGTTGAACCCTTCCGTTGTTAGTTTCTGTCGCCAGCCGCCAGCCGAAGGGGAATCTAGCGGACTTTGGTGATCAGTCCGTCTTTCATCGTGACCGTGGCAACAAACTGGTGTTCCTTGGCGGTGACAATTGGTCGATTCGCACCCGTCAACCTTCCATCTTTGAGATATTCAAGCCCAAATATCGACGTTTCGATGTAGCGCAAGGGTTGACCGGTCTGGTCCCGTAGCACCTTCTTCGACGGATAGTCAAAAATGATCATAAGTTCTGCTCCTGAAAGAACTCTTCCTGCCACTTACACTAGACCAGAGGTGTGACAGGGCGGGTCAGCGAGTCATAGCCATTTTGGCCCCTCGGGTAGAAAGTGAGGGTGAACGGGTTTAGAGTATCGCCACCCAGAACCCGACCGCCGGTCTGCACATCCCCCCCGCCTGCTAGCAGTAGGATGGGCGTCTAGATCAAAAATATCGTGGTTGGTGGGCGGAGATAGTTTGGTAGCGCGCCAATTATTAGCGTCAACTTCATTAACGGTCCTGGTCCTATCATCTTTCAAGAATCTCCGCTGCGGATCCGGTGAGCTCGACGATATGGAGTCCCGTATTCGCACGATCAACAAGATAAATCAGACCGCGATCATCAACCTCAACATTATTAGTTTGAATCGCGGTCTTACAGCTCTCGACACCATTGATAGTAATACAACGTTGATCAGTATTTAAGGTTGTGGCCGGTATGTAGTAACCCACTTCGATCGGCAAGAATGGATTTCTTATATCTACTACCCGCATCCCAGCGTTAAACCATGAGAATACTTGAATCTTTTTATAGAACGGCGGCCCCATATGCCATTGTGTTCCATGTGAGCCGAACCTCCCGCCACGGGTACAAAATCCACCATCTGACTCCGGCACCTGAAACGTTGAAACAGGCCACGGATGCGCTTCGTCCGTAATATCGACAAAAAATACAGCATGCCGTGCTTCCTGACACTGATTTGCTACCGACTCCGATACCAATACAACAAAATCTCGGATTCGCTGATCTCTGTTCGGAGAGTAGTCAATGATTTCCATATCAAGAAGCGGAACAGCCGTGTGCCCACCCCAGAATGCGGGTAAATCGAGACGACCAACTTGCGGAAACCGTAGTGCCGCTGAGCTTGACTCAAGCGGCGCAGCTGCATTTGAATCGCCGCTCAGAAGCTTTTCCCGATCAACGATTTGAAAGACACCATCACGAGAGGTGCCGTAACTGATATATAACCGATTATCTAGACGAACCACTTCGTGGACACCAGAACCTCCATAAACAGGCCCGCTCGTGTCAGGTTGTACACCATCGAGACTAAAGTCACGCACTCGATGCGGTTCGTCTGGAGTCGCCAAATCGAACGCTTGAACAATACGAGGCGCTCGCCAACCATCGACCGTTCCCACCAAGTAAGCAAGGCCACTGTCACATTCCCACCATGTCTTATGTGTGTTCTGCTGTCCATCCGGTGTCCGTCCCATTTGGGCAACGGTTGTCACAAAAGTAGGATCCGAGGGATCAGACACGTTCCATAGTTCATGACTTTGGTTTCCATTGGCACGCAAAAGATAAGTCTCACCGGCATCAGCACCCGGAAGGTCATTACCAGAACACACTTGAACCATCTGCGAACCTTGAGCGTCCCCTGAAGCCGGGATGTGATAGAGATAGACGGGACGAGTGGGATCCGTGACATCGAGAATCGATGTTCCGTTAACCTCGATCTCTCCAGTTAGTGGATTAAGCGCTTCGCCAGCGTGATGTCCTACATACAATATGTGTCGCCCATCCTGTATCACCGGAAGTGGCTGGTAGGCCGACCGCGCCTGGAGATCGTGTGTGCCGACTAGGCGAGTATTAACCAGCTCCTCTCCGTGCCCTTGGGCAAAGGCTAATACTGTTATGGAACAAGACAAGCCTACAAAGAGAACTATCTTTGTAAAATTAGTGCGATCGATCTTACTCATGTCCTTCTGTCTCCTTCCCGAATTACCAATGGACTATATGCTAAGCCCTAGCAACAGCTATGCCGTGTCAAGTGACGCCGATGGATCAGGAAATCTCCGAGCTGTTTGTTGATGCGCGGACGGATCGTCCGAGCCGCGTACTGCTCTTTTTTCAGGAGTCGGCTCGGTACGATTACGTCGGCGTCAACTGTCCAGAATGGAAAACGTAGTTCTTTGGCAACGGCGTTACGCCAGCGTCTGGTCTCACGTAGCGGATTCTCATCACCATCATGTTGAACATTCCCAAGCCACCGGGCGGATGCGTACAGAATCGACTGGCGGAGCCTTTGCCCGCCAACTCAATGGAACAGCACGTGGGCCAAGACCAGGGAGGCGAGCAG
>DTWD01000374.1 GCA_012963185.1 Acidobacteriota bacterium | reverse complement strand
TTGTCTTCGGGACAAGCTTTAGCGAGTCAGATTCGCCAGCGCGTCATTGAAAACCTTACCGGCCTTCAGCGCTTGATTAAGACGTTTCCGTCCGTCAGTCTCCTGCCTGTTGAAGGTGGCTGGTATGCCGTTATACAAGTACCAGCACTCTGCAGTGAAGAGCAATTGGTACTTCGGCTACTAAAAGATGAGTACGTATATTTACACCCGGGATATTTTTTTGATTTCCCGAAAGGGGTATTTTTGGTGGTCAGCTTACTTCCACCGGTTGATCGATTCTCTTGCGCGATGGAAAAGGTCTTCGCGTCAGCGACTAAGATGGAGTAGAGATCTAGACCGTGCAGAATGCTCAACCAATCCTTAAGGACCTTGTACTGCTTGGTGGCGGACACAGTCACGTTATTGTTCTTCGTAGGCTTGGCATGCGACCGATGCCGGGCGTGCGTATTACGCTCGTGACTCGGGATCTTCACGCGCCATATTCGGGCATGCTACCCGGCGTTATTGCTGGGCATTATTCGTTCGACGACGCTCATATTGATCTTGCACCACTCTGTCGATTTGCAGGAGCGCGTTTGTATCACACTGAAGCCGTTGGACTTGATCTAGCGAAGAAAGCTGTGATGTGTCGTGATCGTCCTCCCGTGCCTTATGACCTGTTGTCGATCGATGTTGGAATTGCGCCGAATTGTAGTGTTACGGGTGCCTCCGAACACGCTGTTCCGGTGAAGCCGATTGGTGGATTAGTTGCCCGATGGAAAGCGCTTGAGGAGCGTATTCGGGTGAGTTCCGAACCATTGCGTGTTGCGGTGGTAGGTGCTGGTGCGGCTGGTATTGAACTCACCTTGTCTATGCACCGCGCCTTAATGAAGACCGGAAAAACAATCAGTGCTCCAGAGTTTCATTTGTTTGGTTCGGCGCCAACGGTACTGCCTACGCATAACCGTGGCGCGCAGCGGCGGTTTTCACGAGTGCTAAGTGAGCGAGGTGTCTATCTGCATTTGGGACAGCGCGTGTCGCAGGTGGCCAATGATCGAATTGAACTCGACGATGGCACCACCTATCCGGTGGACGAAATTGTGTGGGCGACAGATGCGGCGCCACAGCATTGGGTAGGGGACAGTGGGCTTGAAGTTGATGGACATGGTTTTCTCACTGTGCAATCAACGTTGCGGTCGACTTCTCATTCGGATGTATTTGCTGCGGGCGATGTTGCATCGGTGGTCGGTTATCCCCGCGAGAAGGCAGGCGTGTTCGCTGTTCGTCAGGGACCACCACTTGAGCGAAATTTGAGGCGAGTTCTTGAGGGGAAGACCCCACGGCCGTTTTCACCGCAGCGCCATTTTTTGAGCCTTGTAAGCACTGGCGATCAATACGCAATTGCATCGCGCGGTCGATTGTCGTTCGAGGGTTCGTGGGTCTGGAGATGGAAAGATTGGATCGACCGGCGCTTCATGAGGCGTTTTGTCGATTTCCCTGAGATGGGAACGAGTGATCCGGTAACTCGCGTCGAAGCGTCTGGCTTGGAATCAGTCGAAGACATCCGTGAATTGACAAGTGCAGCAATGCGTTGTGGTGGCTGTGGTTCAAAGGTAGGCGCGTCCATTCTTGACCGTGTCATCAGTCGGCTTGAACCAATAAGCCGCGATGAAGTGTTGGTTGGGCTCAACGCGCCCGATGACGCATCAGTGGAGGCAATCCCGGAGGGTAAGTTGGTCGTCCAATCTGTGGATGCATTTCGGTCAATGGTCGACGACTCCTATCTATTTGGTTGTATTACAGCAAACCATTGTCTTAGCGATCTTTACGCGATGGGAGCTGAGCCGCAATCTGCTTTGGCAATCGTGTCCATCCCATTAGGTCTTGAAGACAAGATGGAAGCTCAGCTTGAAGAACTTTTGGCTGGCGGGATTTCTGTGTTGAATGATGCTGGTGCTGCTCTCGTTGGGGGGCATACGAGCGAAGGTGCGGAACTAACGCTTGGGTTTGTGGTGACGGGAACGATTAACCGAGGTGACTATTTTACAAAGCGAGGATTAACGCCAGGCGATGTTTTGATTCTGACAAAACCGGTAGGCACCGGTACGTTGCTTGCGGCCGACATGCACGGCAAAGCGAAAGCGCGATGGGTTGATGGAGCCATTCGGAACATGCTTGTTTCAAACAGAGACGGCGCGAAGGTGCTCCGGTCTAATGGAGTCACTGCCTGCACAGATGTTACTGGTTTCGGGTTGTTGGGACATCTAATGGAGATGACAAAAGCATCAGCTATTGATGTCAGTCTTGATCTGAAAATGATTCCGTGGCTCGACGGTGCGTGTGACACCGCAGCGGCTGGACTATTGAGTTCGTTACAGCCGCAGAATATCCGGTTGCGCCGGGCTGTGGCGCTCAATAATGTGGACACTTCCGATCCGCGGTACCTACTGCTATTTGATCCCCAAACGGCAGGTGGACTACTGGCCAGCGTGCGTAGCGATCGGGCCGGAACGTGTGTCGCACAGTTGCGTGCAGCAGGCTACAGTGAGGCGGCTGTCATCGGCGTTGTCGAACCATCGAGCGATCGCGCCCAACCGATCACTGTCACCGGGTAGTCCACGGCAGGGAATAGTTGCCATACTCGGAAAGTTTCAAGAAGGTGCCATGGTAAACTGACCACTCTCTTATGTTCCTTCGATTCATACAGTTGCACGTATTGTGCGCTTGCGGTGTGGTTGGTTTGGCTTGCGGTTCTGTCGAATCGGTGACGCCGATCGATGTGCCAGTCGTCAGAGAGTCGGTGGTGCACGATATTGAGCTGCCGCTTGAAACGCGCTTGGTCGAAGCGGCGGTACCGCGTCGTTCTACGCTGGCAAGCCTTTTTAACGACCACAGCCTGGCGGATGAGACAGTGGCTTTAGTCGAGGCCGTTCGCGGAGTGTTTGACCCGCGTCGCTTACGAGTGGGCCATCCATATCGGATGCTGTTTGGCCAAGAAAAGGGTGAGCTGCGCCGATTTGAATATCACATTGATGAAGACGAGTTTCTTCGTGTTGTGCCTGATTCATCTGGTTACGTTGCGAAGTTGGTGCCCTACGTTAAAGAAACAATGGAGGTTTCTACACGGGGCAAGATTGATGCGACGAACAATTCATTGGTGGCGGCTCTCGATGCGGGTGGCGAAAGTGTGCTGCTTGCAGTTCAGATGGCGGAGGTCTTTAGTGGGGAGATCGACTTCAATAATGATTTTCGACGGGGCGATAATTTTGAAGTGATTTTCGAGAAGGTATATCGGGAAGATGAGTTTTCGAGTTATGGAGATGTGCTCGCGGCGACGTTCGTCAATGATGGTCGTCGCGTGCAGGCTTTTCGTTTCCATGTTCCCGGCGAGACCGAAGCCCAATATTTTGATGAGAATGGACGTTCCATGAAGCGTCTCTTTCTGCGCTCTCCGTTTCGTTTTGAACCGCGTGTGACTTCGCGATTTTCCTATCGGCGTGTTCATCCGGTGCTCGGTGGTGTCCTTCCGCATTTGGGTGTTGACTATGGCGCGCCAACCGGGACCCCGGTGATTGCCGTTGCTAATGGTACTGTTGTCTCTGTCGGTATGAGTGGTGGTTCTGGAAATATGGTTCGACTGCGCCACACGAATGGATACGAGACCTACTATCTGCATCTTTCCGCTTTTGCAAAGGGTGTTCGGCAAGGGGGGCGTGTAACGCAAGGACAGGTGATCGGGCGTGTTGGGTCGACTGGACTGGCGACGGGGCCTCATCTCGACTATCGCATGCGGAAAAATGGTGAATTTGTTAACCCGTTACTTGAACACCGAAATCTTCCACCGGGTGACCCCGTTCCTGACGAACATATGGAGTTTTTTGACCTCTATCGAGACAGCGCTCTCGAGCGGCTTGCGGCTACCATAGTGGCTGAGTCGGCGCTTCCGCTCACCCAATAGCCAGTGGCTGTTATTCGTCCCTTTTGTGCGCTTCGTCCTACGCCGGATAATGAATTCGCTGTTGCAGCCGTGCCGTACGATGTAGTGTCGACGGATGAGGCCAGAAAAATGGCGACTGGCAATCCGTTGAGTTTTCTACGCGTATCGCGGGCAGAGATTGATTTACCTGATGATACTGACCCTTATGACCAGAAGGTCTATGACCAGGCGACCCGGAACCTTGCCACACTCGTTTCTTCGGCACCTCTCGTGGTTGAATCGGAACCGTCTTTGTACATATATCGTCTTCGAACTAACGACCATGAACAGATTGGGATTGCTGGCTGTTTTTCACTCGATGAGTACGACCGCAACGTCGTGAAGCGACACGAGCGAACGAGACCAGACAAAGAGGATGACCGAACGCGCCATATGCTGGCACTCGGGGCGCAAACAGGCATCGTGTTTCTTGCCTATCGTGCGAACGACGTTATTGAGGGCTTCACAGTCAGCAATGTGTTAGCCGCTCCATTACTCGACATTGTTGCACCGGATAGTGTGCAACATACAGTCTGGAGAATCTCAACCACCGACACCGAAAATATTGTGGCGGCTTTCGCAGCGGTGCAATCTATTTACATTGCTGATGGGCATCACCGCATTGC
>DTWD01000373.1 GCA_012963185.1 Acidobacteriota bacterium | reverse complement strand
TTGGTGACCAACTCTGGCTGACCAAGACCGGACAGCGGCCAGAACTAAGTAGCCGCTTCGGTTGGCTCAGGTTCAGGAGCCTCGGCGGACACCTCACCGGCATCGATCGCCTCGTGAGTGACTGCCTGCACCACATCATCAAACACGGACATGTCAATGGCATCGTAATCGGCCGGGCACCCAAAATCGCGTTTCCCCGGGGCGGTTTCATTGCCAACGGTTACGCACAGTCCGCAACCAATGCACTTATCAATTAGAACAGCACAAACAATACGCCCGTAGATATCGGGCTCTTCAACTATGCACTCTTCAACCGGACACGCAGCTTGACATATGGAACACGCGAACGCACCAAAACAAAGTTCCGGATCGATTACAGCAATCTTCCGAGGATCACGCTTGCGAGGCGTATTCTGAAGTTTCGTCCACATAAAGCGTGAGTATTATAGCCGACCGAAGGAAATAAATACTGGCGCTCGAATCAATGAACGTCACAACTAACCAAAACGCCTGGTGTCAGCCGCGGCCACACAATCATCTCGACCTGATTACGTGGACTGCCCGCGTGCACTAATCTCCCAGACCGACTCAACGATCCCATTACGAACGGCGTACATTTGGTCATAAAGGTTTACGACCGGATCGCAATGCGAGACGATGAGTTCGAGTTTGTCACCCACTTGATACGTCCGACTCGGATCCTCATATCGAATGCTCCCAAATTCATCGGACCCAGACGTATAGCTCATACCTGTTTCACCTTTTACAATTGCCCATGGACGATTGATGGTACACGCCTTGGCACCCGCATCCGTTGTTGCTCTCCCGGTGTATTGCGCGTTCAACACCGTGGTCAAGATCGTCAGTGAAGGCTTGAAGTCACTATAGGCCTCGGCATTATTCGCGCCACCAATACCCATGTATTGGGCATCCATAAACACATAGCTGCCAACTTGCACGTCCGTAAGCCCTGGAGTCTGATGGTCAATATTGTAGGTGCCCGTTCCACCGCCACTAAAAATTTCGGTATTCAGTCCCGCACGCTGAAACTGCTCAAATGTTTCAGCAGCCGGTAGTAATCTTTCCAGCGTTTGTGTTTCTCGCTTTTTAAAACCTGTTACATGCTGAGATCCACCGTCGTAGCACAGCATGCCACGAAGTCGTAGACTTGGAAGTTGGTCGACGAGTTGCGCCAATTCGAGTGCTGGCTGCCCTGGAGTAATCCCGGTTCTGTGCCCTCCAGGGTCTACATCCACAACAACATCCGCTACAACACCGAGAGATTCCGCTGCTTCGGCAAGTAACCTGGCATTTTCTGGTGTATCAGTTGCTTGAATAAATTGATCACACCATTTCCTGAGATGCATGGCTCGATTAATTTTGGCTGGGGTGACATTGCTCGTGGTCATCAACAATGGCTCAATCCCATGTCTGAAAAGAGCGTGCGCTTCGCTGACTTTGGCGACGCAAATACCCACTGATCCTGTCTCGAGTTGTATACGCGCAACCTCCGGAGTCTTGTGCGTTTTTGCATGCGGTCGAGTCGCGATACCATTTCGACCAACCGTACGCTGCATCATTGAAATATTGGCTTCGAGCAGATCAAGGTCAACGATAAGAGCCGGGGTGTCGAGATCCCACATGGAAACACCCAGTTCACTAATCGCTGCTCCTGATTCCTCAACACGCCGTGTCAGTTCTGTTGCGGTATACCCCTTCACTGGAGATGGAACCCAAACCGCAGCCCCTGCTCCAGCAGCTTGAAGGAAATGTCGACGAGAAAATGGCATGGTCATAGGTGCAGTTTTACCCCATTTCAGCCGGGATCGCCAGGTGAACGAGCACGGCGGTCGCCGCTAGCAATAACAAACCACACACTAGTTCAGCACGAATCGAACTGAACAACCTACGACTTCCGGCACCGTCACCGAGTCGAGGCGCCATAAAACGCCAGTTATAGAACCCCACCGCACCAGTCGAAATAACAAAAAAAAGCTTCAGCAACAGCATTTTCCCATAGGAATCGCTCCACAAGTGCTCAAATGAACCGAGATAGAACCAACTCGTAATTGTTCCCGTAGCAAACAAAACCATCACCGCAATGACGGCTCGTGGCGAAAATCGACGCACAAGTCCAGCGAAGCAAACCGAGCCACTCCGAGGGTCTGACTCACATAGGAATGAACCCACAAGGAATAACGCAAACAAGGTTCCTATCCAAGCACCGGCGGCAAGCCCATGACTCACCTGAATTGCCCATAAGAATGACGGATCGCTAAACGACATTGCATGGCCAGTAAGCGGAAGAGTCAACCAGAGGACGACGGTCAACACGGCAAGAGCATTCCAGCCTAAACGGACCCGCGAGCGAACCATCATCGTAGCCATGCCTACCAGTATCGCGACGGCAGCATGGAGTAACCACTGACTTCCCCATCGGCTTTCAAAACCGACGACCCGTAGCAACTCTAATGTCACGGGTTCGTCAAGACCAAAGACCGAGAAGGTCTGTGCATAGAGTCGAGCCACCACCGCCACAATGACAAGCCCATTCGCATAGGATGCAAGCGACACCAACAGCCGTTCAACAGTCGGATAGACTCGCGGCTCGACACCCACTGCACCGAGCAATTGTCGCAGACAAACAGCTCCCGTTAGACCGACCAAACCAAGATAAGTGACCCATTTCCCGAGGGCGAGATAAACGAGGGAGCGAACTTCAGCATCCATAAACCGGAGCCAATATCCACGCGTCGCACTGACAACTATTACCGGCCGCGGTACGGAACCTACTAGTCGGCCGAACGCAAGGTAAAAGTAAAATCCCCGCGTTGTGTATGCCCATCATCCCCAGCCGTCCGCCACTTCACCGTATAGGTTCCAGTCGACAAAACAGATGGCACCGCGGCCATCAGTGATTTGTCTTCTTCAACAGTCATATCCCCAAGCGTAATTGTTCCACCCACACCCTCTAATAGCAGTTGACTAATGGCACCGTCTGGTAACTGTGTGTACCAAACTTGGATGTGACGCGGCGACGCAGTCAATGTGGCACCATCCTCTGGCATAGTCTTTTGAACACGCATGTGCGCCCACAACGTTGTTGCGCACAATATCGACAAAATGCACCCAAAAGCGAGACTTGCTTTCTTTACTGACATGTCACTGCCCTTCCGTCTGTTAGGACGAATAGTCATCTCAACGTACGCTCTTCGACCGAATTCCACAATGTAACCCCCATAAAAGGGCTCAGTGCCTATAAGTTATTGACATAATAACTGTCTGTTAGATTTTCAGCACTTGATGACTCGATCTAGGTGAAATTCTAGCAAGAATCAACACAAGGGTTGCCTAACTTACTAACCACCTACGATAGGATGTGACGAGATGACTAGTGTCTACGATGAAGTTTATCGTCTCGCCCAGAACAACCCCGAAGAATTCTGGGGAGCAGCCGCAGACCAGCTTTACTGGGACCGGAGTTGGAAGCAGGTACGTGATGATTCCAATCCACCATTCTACCGCTGGTTCGTTGGAGGCGTCCTCAACACGTGCTACAACTGCCTTGATCGCCACATCGACCGAGGTCGCGGAAAACAACTTGCCCTGATATACGACAGTCCCGTCACCAATACGCTTCGGCACTTTACGTATAGAGAACTCAGAGACGAGGTCGCCCGCGTCGCTGGCGCACTAAAGGCACAAGGTGTCAGTGCCGGTGACCGAGTCATCCTCTATATGCCGATGGTCCCAGAAGCGGTGATCGGCATGCTCGCCTGCGCTCGGCTCGGTGCTGTACATTCAGTCGTCTTTGGTGGATTCGCTGCAAAGGAACTCGCAACTCGTATTGATGATGCGAAACCAACCCTAATCCTTTCAGCATCATGTGGCATCGAAGTCGACCGCGTCATCCCCTATAAACCTTTACTTGATGAAGCGATCGAACTCGCAACACACAAGCCCAAGCATGTTTTAGTATTGCAACGCCCTCAAGAACGCGCATCTCTTGTGCCTGGTCGTGACCTCGACTGGAACGATATCTGCAAGAACAGTAAGCCGATTGACTGCGTCCCAGTATCTGCAACCGACCCGCTCTACATCCTCTACACCTCTGGTACGACCGGAATACCAAAAGGCGTCATCCGTGATAACGGTGGCCATGCGGTCGCCCTGAACTGGAGCATGGAACACATCTATGGCGTAGGTGCTGGTGAGGTCTACTGGGCGGCTTCTGACATCGGGTGGGTAGTCGGGCATTCTTACATCGTTTATGGTCCACTACTTCGCGGTGCCACAACCGTCCTCTATGAAGGCAAACCCGTTGGCACACCGGATCCAGGCGCATTTTTTCGTGTCATCGAACAACACGGCGTCACTACACTCTTCACGGCCCCAACAGCATTCCGCGCCATAAAAAAAGAAGACCCGGATGGGCACTACATCAAGCAATATGACCTTTCGAGATTCCGCACCCTCTTCCTCGCCGGCGAACGCTCAGACCCAGACACGCTTACATGGGCACAGCATCATCTACAAGTCCCGGTAATTGACCATTGGTGGCAAACGGAAACAGGTTGGCCGATCGTGAGTAATTGCGTCGGCCTCGGCATGCTCCCAATTAAGCCGGGTTCTCCGACAAAAGTTGTCCCTGGCTTTGACGTAAGAATATTAGGCGACAACGGTGATGAAATGCCGGCAGGTGAAATCGGCGCATTGGTTCTAAAACTACCCATGCCACCAGGGTGCTTACCAACGCTGTGGCATAACGACAGCGGGTATCAACAAAGCTATCTGTCACGATACCCAGGTTATTACCTAAGCGGTGACGCCGGCTATCAAGACGAAGACGGATACCTGTTTATCATGAGTCGCATCGACGACATTATTAACGTCGCCGGCCATCGACTTTCGACCGGCGGTATCGAAGAGGTACTCGCCGCTCACCCTGACGTGGCCGAATGTGCTGTTGTCGGTGTAACCGACGCATTGAAGGGTGAAGTTCCTCTCGGATTTGCGGTGACCAAGGCTGGCGTCACACGGCCACCGGAAGACATTGTGGCAGAACTCGTCGATCGAGTAAGAAAGACAATCGGTCCTGTGGCCGCCTTTAAACAGGCCGTCTTGGTGCCACGGCTTCCCAAGACACGGTCCGGCAAGATCTTACGTGGCACGATCAAAAAGATTGCAGACGGCGAATCGTATGTAACTCCCGCCACAATTGATGACCCCATCATTCTCGACGAGATCGCGACTGCACTCACGGGTCTCGGGTACCCGAAACGTCCGGATAGTGCCTCTCGGTAGCTGAATTTATTACCGCAGTACGCTACTCATGGGCACACCCGCGTAACCCGTCATTTCAAGATACCCTTCGCCTGATACCGACACGCCATCATGCGTTCCCATCGCATCAACCGCTCCTTCCCAATACGTCACACCGGTTGACTGCACCGTTACCAGTTCCTGAGCATCAATCGCCGCAGATACATCGAGTTGTAACCCAAGCGACGGTATGTCAATACGCCAATCGACCGGGTAGGCCGCACCACTGACTGATGAGATCCATCGACGACGAGGTAACAGTCTCACATCATCACTTTTCAAATGAGTGATCCCCTCAGACGTAACCACGGTACCGCTAGACCGAATATCAGCGCGCCCATCGAGATCTCGCAATGTGTAGACCATGAGATCTGTGCCATCATTGAGTTGGATGGAAAACCAGTCCCAGCCGGCTTGGTCCGCTTCAAGAAAGCTACTTCCAAACTCATGATCCATCCAACTTGTACCGGTCACGTCAAAAGCTTCACCATCAACTTCAAGGCGACCCCGTGTCGCAAGGCGGGTGAAGGAATAATAATGAGAAGCGTTACCAACATCCTCACCTTTCTGACTAAAACCTTGATCCCCATGTAAAACTGGTGCCGCATCGCTATCAAGACGAAGGTCGAGCAGTAAGCGGCCGGTTTGATTGGCATCCATTGCTTGCAACCGATGCGTCCGTTCACTCGCCGTAGCCCTCCAGTCCTCATTCCACACATCAAGACTATCTGTGCTCGCTCCAGCCCATCCCACACCAGTACGGTTTAAACGCTCGGCAACGCGATGTAAGCCACGATCAATATCCGTAATAGCTAAGTGGGCCAAGTGCAAATCCCGCACGGTCCACTGCGACGGGTTAACGGGATTTTGGTCGACACCCACACGGAAAAATGTCAACTGATACCCAAAACGACGCCCCTCACGCGTAAATAAATTGCCGGTGTAATACCACCACTCGATCCGGTAATCAGGATGGGCAGCATGATCACGAGGAAACGACAGGTCATACGTTGGACTTGCCAGCCGCCACGACTGTGTAGCATCCTCCTGGGTCTGCGCTGACGTTAAGATCTGTGCGGTTAGCAGACTCATCCCTGCTAATAAAATGCCGGAAACTACTCTCTGTATCATCCCTGAAATCCAGCAACATCTCTAAGAGAAAAACGAGACGCAAGACGCGCCGGGTACAAGCCGGCAATGGCCGTTGCAACCAGTATGGCCAGTGTCGATTGCCCGAGAAACACTATCGGGACATGAAACTGAATGGTCCAACCGAAGCTCTGTACATTGATTACGTAGATAAGAATCAGCGACAGTACGAACCCAACTACTAGACCGACGCCGTGTGTCAGAACCCCCAGGATACCGGCTTCAATCACGATCATGCGTCGCACTTGTCCACGCTCGGCACCGACAAGACGCAACATGGCGAGTTCGTGGCGTCGTTCAAGTACCAAGGTCAAGAGTGTCGCCGCAACACCAAACATCGACACGGCCACGGCGATCACCTCAAGGGCATAGGTGATCACAAATGTTGAATCGAAAATTTGAAGTACCTCCCGCCGCAGCGATGCATTTGTTGTAATCAACACAGGTCGTCCGTTCCCCAGGCCATCTCGTAACTCGTTACGAACAGTGTCCGGATTAGCCTCCGGCGCTAAATAAACCATCAAACCTGATGGTCTTCCCGCCTCAAAGTGGCGCGCAAAAGTTCCAACATCCATCACCACCAACCCGCGATCATTTGAATAATCAAAATAAACTGCAACTACCCGAAACGGAGTCTCTCCCTGTGGTGTTGGTAAGACAATGGTGTCACCCACTGCCACGCGATGTTTTAGAGAAAAGGCTTCCGAAACCACGACGGCATCCACTCCAACCGCCGTAGCCATAGCGGCCGGACCATTATCAGGTGCTTTGAATAGCAAAGCGCCATGGTCGAGTAGCACCTCAAACCGACCTGCACCAATAACAATTGGTGTTTCTGCATAGTTCACATCAATGGTTGTAAACACATCAACCGCGACAACATCTGGATGGTTACTAATCAATGTTTCTGTCTCAGATGAAATCACGCTTCCTTGTGGTGATGAGCGTGCACTCGATACAAATAGGTCCGCCTGTAAGGTCTGACCAACCCAGTAGACGACCGTTTCTCGAAAACTACCGACCATAATGGCAATCGCGACCATCATGGCCAGACTGACGGCTAACGCTGCGACTGAAATTGAAAGCCGGGGAATCGCGCTTCCCAAGTTGGCGTGAGCCATGTGGCCTTCCACGTGCAACCACCGGGACATTGCACCGCCACAAAAACGGCGGAAGCCGAACAACACTGCCGGCATCAGTACAGCTGCACCAAAAACCACTGCCAAAGACGCAAGTAGGCCAAATATTGGCAAACCATCAATCGGTTCCTGCCGGACAAACCATGCAGCCAAAACGAAGAGAACGACCGGCACAACCAAAAATCGTCGGGACAACCGGTTACGCGCCTCAAGCGCAGCATCGCCACGCAGCGCTGCCATCGGCGTAATACGCGACGCTTCACGCACAGGCACAAAGGCCCCAATGATCGCGAGAGGAACCCCGACTACAAACGCAAATCCAACCATCTCGAGGCTTAGTGGTGGAACCTGAGCCGCTGAAGCCACCCAAAACTGACTAACCGTCGATGACGTTAGTCTGACCGCCCCCTGCGCCAGTAACCAGCCCAAAGGGGCCCCAATCGCCGACCCGGCGACAGCAAGAAGCGTCGCCTCACCTAAAAATAAGCGAACGATGGTAGAACGACCAGCGCCAACCGTCCGTAAAAGACCGATCTCATGTCGTCGTGTAATTACAGATACGGACACAGTGTTGTAAACAAGAAACAACCCAACGAGCAAGGCAATAAAACTAAGCGCTGTGAGATTAAAGTGGAATGCGCGCAGCATACGCTCAACCTCGGCACCACGTCTTTCCGGTCGTCGAACACCGAGACCATCTGGCAACCGTGTCGCTATTTCCTGTTCAGCCTGATCAATACTGATGCCATCAGTAAGTCGTACATCAATACGATCGATTTGCCCAAGTCGATTCAGGGCCCATTGTGCTGCCGCAATATCCATGAGCGCGAAGTTGCCATCAAGTACACTGGCCGGCCCTTCTTCACCCAAAATTCCAGCGACACGGAGAGGCACAATTCGGTCGCCAACCAGCATCGTGACCGGATCATTCACGGCAAGTTTGTACCGACGAGCAAACTGATCCGTTAATACCACCGCATATGGATCGGTCAGCAGTGAAAGAAATTCCTGCGTTGTGACACGGCGCGGAGTCTCTCCATTAACTAATTGATAATCACGGAACGGCCGATCGCTAAGAATATCGACACCCAATAATCTCACGACTTCAAACTGCTCCGTAGCGACCGCAGTTACAGGAGCCAGGAGAATGTCGGCGTCAATTACTGGACTAACACGCCCATAGTCACGAAGCCACCCGAGACTGGTCGCACGTGCTTCACGGATACCAACGCCTGGGGCAGTGATTTCAAGTGACGTCCGACCAGCCATCGCATCCATTACCGTCGAAAACCCGCGTAGCGAACTGGCGTTCGCGAGTTGGATCGCCACGACTACAGCAACACCGACGGCGAGACTGAACACGGTGGCAACACTCCGCAACGGTTGCTGGCGAAGGCTACGAGCAATAAACCAACGAAACAGTGTCACGACGAATCCCGCATGATGTGCCCGTCACGCATTTTAATCACCTCGCCCGCGGCAGCAGCAACAACTGGGTCATGGGTTGCAAGCAGGAGTGCCGTCCCCGAGTCACGATTCACGTTCATCAATACTTCAAGAATGGTTCGCCCCGTCTCACTATCAAGATTGCCAGTAGGCTCATCGGCCAAAATAAGTACTGGCTGA
>DTWD01000372.1 GCA_012963185.1 Acidobacteriota bacterium | reverse complement strand
TGATTGCGTACTCGGTCCCCATTGCCAAGAGGTACCATCCAGACGTGGTCGCCGGTGTTCATGTCGATCGCCGTCATACGAGAGTATGGCGGTTTGAGGAGCGGGAGCCCCTGCGGCATTTGAGCGTTATACGACCCCCCTTGACGAATTTGTTGCAACCGTTGTTGCTCGGGAGCACCATGCGTATAACGCATCGTCGATCCCAGTTCCGGGTCGGGTGCATATAGTGGAATCGCGACCGCGATATTGCGAGAGGGCACATAGAGCATGCCCGTTTCAGGATCGACCGCTGCCCCTGCCCATCCAGCTGCGCCAAAGTCCGGTGGACGCATCAGCGTGCCTTGAGTGCCACCTTCAATAGGACGACCAGGTGGCGTAAAGAGGGGACCGATCTGGTAATTTTTGACTACCGCGAGCGCCATTTCTCGTATTTCAGGAGTGAAGTCGACCAAGTCATCAACAGTTACACCTTGATAGTCAAAAGGTGCAGGTCTCGTTGGGAATGGCTGAGTTGGTGAAGGGATTTCATCAGGCATATTGGATTCTTGAGGGACCGCTCTCTCCTCGATTGGCCAGATGGGCTCACCAGTTTCTCGGTCAAAGGCATAGATAAAAGATTGCTTACTTACTTGCACAAGCGCTTTGATCGGTTTTCCGTCCACAACGACGTCTACAAGATTTGAGTGGGTTGGGAAGTCATAGTCCCACAGCCCATGATGCACGGCTTGGAAATGCCAGACTCGCTGCCCTGTCTCAACATTAACGGCAATGATTGTTTCTGAAAAAAGGTTGTCACCAGGACGGTCCGCGCCGTAGTAATCGTTGGTTGTCGTCCCGGTTGGGAGATAAACGTGTCCTAGTTCGTTGTCACCTGCAAGCATCGACCAAACATTGGCGTTACCCGAATATCGCCACGATCCATTGAGCCACGTGTCGACGCCATATTCATCGGGGCTATTTGGGACCGTATGGAAATCCCACGCATGTTCGCCTGTTCGAACGTCCCACGCTCTAACCCATCCTGGTGGAGCTTCTTTTGTAATCCGACGGTCGGCAATCTGAGAGCCGTGAATGACCTTATCTCTGACCACAATAGGTGGTGAGTTAATTGAATAGAGCAAGGCATTCAGATAATCCCTCGATTCACGTTCTACACGAGGAACCCCCACCATGGCATCAACCATGCCGCTGCCGTTTGGTCCAAAATCTGGGCACGGTTGACCGCTTTTGGCTTTGACACAAACAACGTATCCGTTGCCAGTCCCCCAAAAAATTCGTTCGTCATCAATACCATCTGTCCAGTAGGCGACTCCACGTTGCGTCCACGGACCACTCATTGACGGCGTTCCCTCTTCATAGCCTTTTGGATTAAAGATCCAGAGTGTTCGTCCAGTTTTAGCGTCCACCGCTACGCCTTGCGATAGCGGCGTGTTGAAGTACAGCGTGCCATCGATCATGAGTGGCGTTACTTGGAGGCGTGATGGATTGGGAGGTTGACTAGTTCGGTAGAGGTTGGGAGTGTCCTCGACAAGGGTATCTACAATTGTGTCGAGCGGCGCCCACCATTCTCCTCCTCCTGGTGTTGAACGACTTACAAAGTTGTCGATAGACATCCATTCCCAGGCAATTTCAAGATTATTGAAATTACTCGCGTCGATTTGATCGAGTGCCGAGTACTTGCGGCCACCGATATCTCCGGCGTAACTGCGCCACTCGCCATTTTCGGTGCCGTAGGTTTGCCAAGGAGTCGTTGCGTTTTCAGTTTGAGCCGAGACAAAGCCAGTGTTGATAAGCGTAATGAGCGTTAACCAGCTAGCGGTCGTCGATTTCATCGAGGATTCCCTTTTCTTCCCAATTAGGTCCTGGAAGCCCGACTCCATGCTCAAAGACAAGGCGACTTCCATAAAGAACCGTAAAGCTGAGAGCACCAAGACTGACCATTGCTATAAATAATGTCCCCAGCCGTTGTGCGTCTGTCGGACGATGAATATATGACATTGCGAGACGGATTGATGAGAAAAATACAAATGACCAGGTAGCCCGAAAAGCCCAATCTGAATGTGCCTGCAGTACTGGGATCGCATCAAGTGAAAAAGAGACTGAACGCGCCGCGGCATCACCGCTGAAGTATGCAAGAACTGCCAAACTTGCACCAATCGTGTACAACCATGTTGAAATGGTTCCAGTCTTGGTGGGACAAGGCATAAAGATGTCAATCAAATCAGCCACAACCGCAGCAGTGAGCACCGCGATTGGAAAGTGCACAACCAGAGGGTGAAGATTCGGTGTCCACGACGGAAGCAACGCCATTGTGAGGGCAATCCTATACTAGGACCGAATCCAGGATGAGTTAACGGCACGAATGCAGACATCGGCACAAGGCTGGCACGGTTGGGATGCCTATGCTCCATTTTATGACTGGGAAAATCGGCGTACGGTTGGTCGACGAGATGTTCGGTTTTGGACAGATCTCGCGCGACGAATCGATGGGACAGTGCTTGAACTAGGGTGTGGGACCGGCCGCCTTTCGCTTCCGGTTTCGCATATTGCCAAACATTTTGTCGGAATTGACAGATCGGAACCAATGCTCGGTCGCTTGCGAACACGTCTAAGACGCGCTCGGCTAGCATCTCGCACTTCGATCATTCGAGGAGATATTCGCACTCTCCCGTTCAGAAAGCGTTGGCGATGCGACTTGGTAATGGCGCCCTACGGCATGTTGCAGTCGTTACTGTCGGATGCGGATTTTGACGCGGTGATTGCTAGTGCAGCCGGAGTACTGTCACGTGGAGGTGTTTTCGGAATCGACCTCGTTCCAGACCTAACGCGATGGCAAGAGTATAAGCGTCATACGAGCTTGGAGGGATCCTTCGGACGCGGTCGGCACATGACGTTAGTTGAATCAGTTCGTCAGGACCGACAGCGCCGGCTTACATTTTTCGATCAAGAGTTTGTAGAGCTTGAGGGAAGAAAACGTAAGGTTCATCGGTTTTCCATCACGTTTCGTACATTAGCGGTTCCCGAGGTTACACGCCGACTTGAGCGTGCTGGTTTTAGGATCGAGGCCGTTCTCGGTGATTATCAGGGCGATGACTGGTCTCCAGATGCCGATATTTGGGTGATTATTGCGAAACGCGCCAAGTAGATGTCGTAGTTTTGGAATCGGGATAACTGTCATACTTTCACTTTAGATTTGCCATAATAATGGTCGAACCAATCACATTATCGGAGCAGTAGTTTCATGTCAGGTCATTCAAAATGGGCGTCGATCAAGCACAAAAAAGGTGCGGCTGACGCAAAGCGCGGAAAACTCTTTACTCGAATCATCAAAGAACTGACAGTTGCCGCACGCGACGCTGGCGGAGACCCGGATACGAATCCACGTCTTCGAACAGTTATTGCGGATGCGAAAGCCGCCAACATGCCCGCTGACAATATCAAACGGGCCATTCGACGCGGCACTGGCGAAGAGCCGGGCGTATCGTATGAAGAAGTGACGTACGAGGCGTACGGTCCGGGTGGTGCAGCACTCCTTATCGAATGCATGACGGACAATACCAATCGTGCTGTCGGTGAGATACGGCACTTGCTTTCGAAACATAACGGTAATCTTGGAACGACCAATTCGGTTGCTTGGATGTTTGAGAAGCATGGGTATATCGTGGTCGAGAAATCTGGTGTTGATGAAGAAGCGCTGATGACTGCTGCAATTGAGGCTGGTGCCGATGATTTTAAGGATGAGGGTGATAATTGGGAAATCATCAGCACACCTGAACTGTTTGAGGAAATCCGAGCAGCGGTAACAGCGACAGGGGTTCAGCCGATGTCGGTGCAGATTGCGATGCTGCCCAAGAACTTGGTCAAACTTGAAGGTAAGCAGGCACAGCAAATGATCAAATTGATGGACGTATTGGAAGATCAGGATGACGTTCAAAATCTTTGGTCGAATTTTGATGTTGATGCGAAGGAGATCGAGGCCTCACTAGCGTGAGAATCTTCGGGGTTGATCCTGGCTCCTTACACACTGGATACGGATGTATCGAAATGTCAGGGGGTCGGTTGCGCATCCTGACCAGTGGTGTAATCTCTCCGCCCGCGCAGGGAACGTTTCCTGAGAAATTGTTGTCGGTGCATGCCGGTCTCTCAAAATCACTACAAGAGTACGAACCTGAAGTTGTTGCCATCGAAGACCTGTTTTATGCTCGCAATGCTCGCAGTGCTTCTAAATTGGGTCACGTTAGAGGAGTAGCAATGTTGGCCGCCGCAGAAGCAGGCATGCCGGTTGCCGAATATTTGCCAACGCAGGTGAAGCAAGCAGTGGTTGGCTATGGCCATGCTGAAAAACAGCAGGTGCGTGACATGGTGATGCTGCTATTGGGTCTAAAGACTCCCCCTGAAAAACTTGATGTTTCGGATGCCTTAGCAGTTGCTATTTGCCATGCTCATTCTCTCGGAACTATTGAAACACAGGTTGCGTTGCGCTCAGACCAGGGTGTTTCACGAAGCTGGCGTCGTTATCGACCGGACCGTGTCAAACAATGAAGGACAGTCACCTGCTTGTATTGAGACTGTGTAATAACTGGCGAAGAATCGGCGCTTGGCGCGATTGAACGATCAAGTTGCTTGAAGGATCTACTAGTGTTTGTAGGGTTTTACCGATGATTGCAACTTTGCACGGTGTACTCGCGGAAAAGAAACCTAGCCGTCTTGTCGTTGATGTTGGTGGTGTAGGTTACGAGGTTAATGTGCCGCTTTCAACGTTTTATGCGTTAGGAGAAACGGGAGTCGAAGTTGATTTGCGTATACACACGCACGTTCGGCAAGAGACGCTGTCACTTTTTGGGTTTGCGACTCAGCTAGAGGTTGACCTCTTTGAGCACCTGATTACGATCAGTGGTGTTGGCCCTCGCCTTGCTCTTGCCGTTCTTTCTGGACTTGAACCCCCTGACTTGCTTCGAGCGATACAAGATAGCGATATCGTACGACTACAGGGCATTCCTGGTGTGGGCAAGAAAACTGCCGAGCGAATCAGTCTCGAACTAAAAGACAAGTTGCCGGCGAACGCAGCGCATGAAGGTGTAACAACCGATCTAATAAATGATACCGAAGGGGTCCGGAATGACGTGATGTCGGCGCTCCTGAACCTTGGCTATCATCGCCCGCTGGCGGAACGCGCCGTTAACGAGGTTCTTACTGGTGAATTAGGTACTTTCGAGGAAGCATTGCGGCAAGCGCTTCGAGAATTGGCAAAATAGCGAGTGCACGGTTGAAAATGATAAAAAAAGATGACCAACGAGAACATTCTTAGTTCCGTCCAAGTCGATGAGGATGCTCAATACGAAGTAGGACTTCGTCCTCGCCAGCTTGACGACTACATCGGACAAGACCGCGTCAAGGAGAACTTGACGGTTGCGATAACGGCCACACGCAATCGTGAAGAGGCGTTAGACCATGTGCTTCTTTATGGTCCACCTGGTCTTGGCAAAACTACGCTTGCCTATGTGATCGGAAATGAGCTTGGGGTGCAGGTTCGTGGCACATCTGGGCCTGTGCTAGAGAAACCGGGTGATCTGGCAGCGATCCTAACGAACATGAAAGATCGGGAAGTGCTCTTTATCGATGAGATTCATCGGATGAGTTCGACTATTGAAGAGATCCTGTACTCAGCCATGGAGGACTACGAACTGGACATCGTTATTGGTCAAGGTCCTAGTGCTCGGTCGGTTAAGGTGCCGCTCCAAAGGTTTACGTTGATCGGGGCGACGACACGCGCGGGGTTGCTGACGTCACCCCTTCGTGCACGTTTTGGTTTGGTGCATCGTCTTGATTTTTATACCGAAGGTGATCTTGTAGAAATCATCTCAAGGTCGGCCCGTATCCTTGATGTGCCGATCGAGGAAGAAGCGATCGGTGAGCTGGCGCGTCGTTCTCGTGGGACGCCGAGAGTCGCGAATCGATTATTGCGTCGTGTCCGGGATTATGCAGAAGTTAGGGCGGACGGGAGGATCACCCTCGATGTGGCTCGTCAGGCTCTGACGCTGCTAGAAGTCGATGATCAAGGCTTCGATGAAGCGGACCGTCGATTATTGAGAGCGATTATCGATAAATTTAATGGTGGACCCGTTGGTCTGAATAGTATTGCGGCTGCTATTAGCGAAGAAAAAGAAGCGATTGAAGATATCTACGAACCCTACCTGATCCAGTTGGGATTCCTCGATCGTACGCCGCGAGGTCGTGTGGCAACGCCGCGAGCGTATGAATATTTCGGTCTGCCTGCACCAGACCGCCATCCGCGTCTGCTGTAGACATACTGTTAGTGCGAGACGACCTGAATTAGATAAAGGACAGATGCGAGTGACTAAAGTTACGACTGGACATTTGACCGGAAACCGTCCTATGCGAAGGGTCAAGATTGCATCGCTTGGTACGTATGTACCTCCACGCGTACTGACGAATGCTGACCTTGAACAGATGCTTGATACAACCGATGAATGGATTTTGAAACGAACTGGTGTAAGAGAGCGCCATATTGTCGAAAAGGGTGTTGCGTCCTCAGACCTAGGTAAGGAAGCTGCGCTAATTGCTCTGGCGGACTCCGGTATCAGAGCCGATCAACTCGGGTTCATTGTGGTCGCGACAACGACGCCGGATATGTTTTTTCCTAGTACAGCGTGCCTGCTTCAGCACAAGTTGTCAGCGACTAATGCATGGGGGTTTGACTTAGGAGCTGCTTGCTCAGGGTTCACCTACGCATTGACGACGGGTGCGTACATGGTTGCGAGTGGTGCGCATGACCATGCCCTTATTGTCGGTGCGGACGTAATGTCGTCAATCATTGACTATAAAGATCGTGCCACCTGTGTCCTTTTCGGTGACGGTGCTGGCGCGGTCGTCGTTTCACCCGCTGACGAAGAAGAACTGGCTATTCTCGATTTTGCTCATGAGATTGACGGAAGTGGCGGTCCGGCCTTGTGTATGCCAGCTGGAGGAAGTTTACGGCCGGCTAGTCATGAGACTATTGACGAAAGATTGCATTATGTGCACCAAGATGGCCCGGCAGTGTTTAAGTTTGCAGTACGGAAAATGGTCGAAATTTGTCGGCGCATAATGGATCAGAATAATCTCAATGCCGACGACATTGATCTCTTTGTCTCACATCAGGCAAACCGACGCATTATCTTGAATGCGGCAGGGCATTTAGGTGTGGGACCTGACAAGATCGTAATTAATATTGAGCAGTTTGGTAACACTACTGCGGCAACAATACCGCTGGCATTAGCAGACGCACGAGCAGATGGGCGACTACGAAAAGGTGCGCTCGTTCTACTTGTCTCGGTTGGAGCTGGTTTTACGGTTGGAGCGGTTTTGTTGCGGTGGGCATACTAAGTAGTGAGCTCGTAGGGACAGTTGCGAGGAACTGGTCGCTCTCATCAGTCCCGATGAACCAAAACGAAGTTCGTAACTTTGAAACCGTAGGTATGGTTTTAAATATTTAGGTCAGACTCGTATATGGATCTTTCGGAGTTCGACTTCCACCTGCCAGACGAACTTATTGCTCAAGAAGCTGAGCCGATACGGGATGCGGCCCGTTTGATGAGCCTGGGCCGTGTGACGGGAGAGATTGAGCATCGCCGTGTTTGTGATGTTGCTGACCTTCTTCAACGAGATGATCTCATCGTCGTTAATGACACGCGTGTCATTCCGGCTCGGTTGTTGGGTCGGCGTGATCCTAGTGGCGGTGCGGTCGAGTGTTTGCTGCTTTCGCGTCTTGATGAGACACGATGGGATGCGCTTGTGCACCCCGGTCAAAAACTTCGTGACGGAGCCCGTGCGGTGTTTGAGGTGGATGACCATAGTCTTGAACTTGAAGTGCTCGATTGTCATTTTCACGGCAGGCGGACGGTACGTCTGAAAGCGCTGGGCGGGGACGTTGAAACCGCTATTGATGCAATTGGGCATATTCCATTACCGCCTTACATTAAAAGAAAAGACTGCCCATCAGACCGTGCGCGGTACCAGACCGTTTATGCTCGTACGCTAGGGTCTGTCGCTGCACCGACAGCAGGATTACATTTCACGCCTGAGCTTCTTAATCGCTTGCAAAAGCGGGGCATTTCGAGGAAGGCGATCACGCTTCATGTCGGTTATGGGACCTTTGAACCCGTTCGCACAGCGGTTGTGGAAGATCATCGTGTGGCAGCAGAGCGGTATCATGTTTC
>DTWD01000371.1 GCA_012963185.1 Acidobacteriota bacterium | reverse complement strand
CTTTTTGAACCGCTGGAATAGCAGACAAGGCATTCCAAACGTTTGGTTGGTTCGATGTCGTGGTGGGTGATAACAGACCTTCAGCACGAATTTCAATAATTACGTCAGGGGATGCAGCCAGTACGCCTTCCGCAGTAGGTCGCACTGCTTCACTTTGGATGTGAGCGAAGACATTTATGCCGCCTGCGGCCGTAACCATATCGTTAAGAAAACCAATTCCACCGCTTGCGTATACATTTCGAATAGTGTCTGGTTCGCGTCCTAAGACAAGCAGAACCTTGGGTTTGGGATACTTCGACACGCGTGTTCTAATTGACTGCAGTTTTACTTCGACCTGTTTTGCAACCATCATGGCTTTAATTGTTCGCCCCGTTCGTTGTCCCAGGTGACGGAGCATTTCGATTGCGTCAGATATGCCACCGTGTCGGTAGAGAAAGACTTCTATACCACCACGTCTCATTTGTTCGATCGCATCAGTTTGGCTGTTGTGCATTACAACCAAGTCTGGCTTTAGTGAGAGGATACGTTCGATATTTGGGTCAAGTAATGCCCCAACTCGGGGGAGTGATTTAACATCATTGGGATAGCTGGCGAAGCTGCTGATACCAACAACCTGTTCACCGGCGCCAATTTCAAAGAGCATCTCTGTTACCGCCGGTACAATCGAAACGATTCGCTTGGAAATGTCGCCCTGTGCACCCAAGTGCGATGCTGCTGTCCAGAGAAAATATGTGATTGCAAGGAAGAACCACCTTGAATGGCACCTGAGCAATTTGTTTCCGTCGGCTATGTTCATTTAGTTCGCATCAAAAGCCACAAGAAGAATGGTCCGCCGAGAATAGCAGTAATCACGCCAACCGGCAGTTCAAGCGGTGACATCAGTGTTCGTGCTGCCACGTCACACGTTACGAGAAATGCTGCTCCAGCGAAAGCTGAGGCAGGAAGCACCAGGCGGTGATCCGATCCGAGAAGCAGGCGGACTATGTGGGGGACGATTATGCCGACAAACCCGATGGGCCCTCCGAGAGAGACGGCTGCACCAGTCGCAAGAGAGGCGCTTAGGAAAGCAATGCGCTGCGTCTGTAATACATCAACTCCTCGGGCAGCCGCACCTGTTGAACCAAGGGTTAGCAAATTGAGAGAGCGCGGTAGCCATGAAAAACCAATACCAGCGACAATCAGTAGCGGCAGAGCCCAGACGATAGGTGTGTAGCTACTAACGTCGAGATTTCCCATTAAATATCTCACGGCTTGAAAACTTTCCGTGTAGTCGGCAAGGTATTGAACAAACATGATGATGGCAGAGAAAAGAGAATTTAAGGTCACACCAGACAAGAGCAGTATTGACGTTGAGAGTCCTTGGCGACGCGACCTCGCGAGCACATAAACGATACTAATGGCACCAACTGCTCCGGCAAAACTGGCCAATGGGACTGTCGGAAGCCCGGAGATAGCTAGTGGGGTGCCGATGGTGACGACGAGGAGTGCGCCAAGTGATGCACCAGATGACACGCCAAGAGTGAATGGTGTTGCAAGAGGGTTGCGAAATAGAGCTTGAAGCACAACACCCGCTGATGCCAGAGCTGCTCCAACTAATGCGCCTGCAATTGATCGTGGTAATCGTGCAATAAAAAAAATTTGAGCATCGGCGTTCTCGGCGAACGGTATGGTTCGATCGAATACCGTTCGCCAGTTGATTGGAGTCGGTCCTATGATTGGTCCAATGGCGCAAATACTCACCGCGGCCAACCCGAGGGCTATTAGTGTGCTGTAGTTACGGTACCTAAATGCTGCTTCCGGATGATTCAGACCTGTTGGCATGAAGTATCGCCGCTACGCTTCTTTTATTGGTACAACTAAAAGGTGTCCTGTTTTTTGGTGATTCGTGATGTCAGCGTCAATGCCGTAGAGTTCGCGGACATGTTCGACTGTCAGCACGCTTTCTGTGGGTCCGGATGCGATGACCTTTCCTTCGCGTAGCAGTATGAGTTGGTCACAAAGGCCAGCGGCGAAATTCAGGTCGTGTGTTGAGAGAACTAATGTGACAGTTCGTTGTCCGCGGAGCTTTTGCAGCACCTCCGCGATTAAAAGTTGGTAACGAAGATCGAGAGAGGTTGTCGGTTCATCAAGAAGTAATACAGGATCGGTGGCCGCGGCTGAATTTGCGCTCGACGGCATGAGTTGAGCTAGAGCGCTAGCGATCACAACACGCTGTTTTTCG
>DTWD01000370.1 GCA_012963185.1 Acidobacteriota bacterium | reverse complement strand
GTTGGGGGGGGTAAGTAATGCGGACAAGTGCAATTATGGCAGTGTTGTTACTCGGTGGGTCATCAGCTGCGGCACAGTCCAGTCGCATTCCTGCAGACATGGGCGATATCGTGGTGACGCCCATCGTGCATGCGAGCGTGCAGGTCGAATATGACGGGACGGTCGTCCACGTGGATCCCTGGAGCAAGGGAGATTTGTCTCAGGCGAAACAAGCTGATTTGATTTTGGTGACTGATGACCCTGGTCATCATCTCGACCCGGTTGCGATTGACCAGCTGAGGAAAACGGGAGCACCGGTGGTTGTAACCGAAACAGCTCATGCTAAGTACGCAAATAGCACCATATTGGCCAATGGCGAACGGGGGACGTTCGCAGGTATCCAAGTAGAGGCTGTTGCTGCGTATGACATGACGCCAGGTCAGCCATGGCATCCAAAGGGTGAAGCCAACGGGTATGTAGTCACCTTGGGTGGGAAGCGCTTGTTCTTTTCGGGTGTGGGTGAGTGTGTGCCTGAAATTCAAGCCTTGACGAACATAGATGTGGCGTTCATGCCCATGAATTTACCAGTCGATCGAATGCGACCACGGCCGGTTGCGGAATGCGTGAAGACCTTTAATCCGGACGTTGTCTACTTGTATCACTATGACAACGGGTATGCCGGATGGTTGCAGAACCCAGATCGGTCACAACCTAATGAGGACACACAGAATACGCTCAGGGCGTTTGAAGCTGCTCTTACAGACGAAGCTATTGAATTCCGTGATGGGAATTGGTACCCACCAATTACCGATCGGTAGACACGGCCGGAATGAATAACGAGTTGTGAGGTTAATTATGCGGAATACGGATCGATGGGTTGGACAGCTTGTGATCGTTTGTGGGTGCATTGGGTTTGGTTGTAGTTCGCCGTCAGTGGAGAACGACGAAGGATTACCGCAATCAGACATAAGTGTGTTTGAAGGTGCTCGGTTGATTGTGGGAGACGGGAGTGCGCCGATTGAAGATGCTGTCATCCTCATTGAGGAGGATCGATTTCTTCGTGTGGGGCGACGGGGTGAAGTCGAGATTCCAGTCGGGTCGACCCGAGTGGATTTAACAGGACGTACGGTGATTCCCGCATTGATTGACACTCACACCCATTTGAGTCGAACGCGTCCGGAACTCGAGGAAGACCTGCGACGCAGGGCCTATTACGGTGTTGCGGCTGCGATGAGCCTGGGACAAGACGATGGTGGTGCTCCGTTTGAGATCCGTAATGAGACGATTCCAGGTGCAGCGCGTTATTTGACCGTTGGTCGAGGGATTACTCGGCCTGAACCCGGTCGGTCAGAGATTCCCTTCTGGGTCTCAACCGCGGACGAGGCACGTCAAGCCGTTGAAGAGTTAGCAGCGGACAACATCGAACTTGTCAAAATCTGGGTGGATGATCGCAGTGGGCAATATGACAAATTGACTCCAGAGTTGTACGGCGCTGTCATCGATGAGGCGCATGCCCGCGGCATGAGAGTGACGGCGCATATTTTTACGCTTGAAGATGCGAAAGGGTTACTTCGCGCGGGGATAGATGCTTTTGCGCATGGCATCCGTGATCAGGATGTGGACGACGAGGTTATCGCACTGTTTAAGGAGCGTCCGGATGTTGTACTGGTTCCGAATCTTCCAGGTCGTGGTGTCGCGGAGGATCTCAGTTGGATCGGAGATACAGTCGCATCTGGTGAGCTTACAGAATTGCAAGCGAGATTTGTTGACCGGCCAGAGGCACAGGAATCGTTTTCGATTCAGGCGAGAAACCTAGATCGTTTGAACCGCGAGGGCGTGACCATTGCGCATGGAACGGACGGGAATTCAAGTTGGGGGCCACATCTTGAGCTCGCGGATATGGTCGCAACGGGAATGACGCCACACGAGGTCATCGTGGCAGCAACAAGTACCTCGGCTCAATTTTTGGGGCTATCGCAACTCGGATCAGTCGCTGTGGGTAAGGAGGCGGATTTCATTGTGCTCACCGCGAATCCACTGGACGACATACGAAATACGCGAGAGATTGAGTCCGTTTATATTCGTGGTGTCGAAGTTGATCGAGCGGCATTGAGCAATCGTTGGCTCAGTTCAACGTCTGGTGAGTAAGGCTCGTTAGGGTTGGTCAGTCGTCTCGAT
>DTWD01000369.1 GCA_012963185.1 Acidobacteriota bacterium | reverse complement strand
TCATCCGACGCAAGATAACCGCAAAGCGAAGCGATGTGATCGGGCTCGCCGAGATGGCCCACCGGAATCCGCGTCACTTGCTGTTCGATGTGACGCGTCATTTCTGGATCTGTGTGTTCAGATCGGATCGGGCCTGGCGAGATGGCATTGACCGTGATGCCACTGGCACCAAATTCTTTGGCCAGGGCTTTGGTTAGACCCCATAAACCATGTTTGGCGGCAGAGACAGGGGCACGACCCTGGTAACCATGGATCGCATTCATTCCAGTGATGTTGATCACGCGGCCCCAGCCACTCTCAATCATATGGGGCAGAAATGCCTGACAAGTGTAGAACGCAGCATGTAAATCGACGTCGAGGACTGAGTGCCATTCTGCTGCCGTCATCTCCAGAAAGGGTGTTTCTGGTCGAACCGCAGCGTTGTTGACGAGGATCTCTACGCCGTCGAATTCCTGAAATATCGTCTCACTGATTCGCCGGACGTCGTCGGCTTGCCCGACATCGCCCATTGCGACCTGGGCGCCCACGCCATGGCTACGGGCCTCTTCGGCGACCGCTTCACAGGCGCCTTGGTTGGAAGATCCATTGACAACCACATTGCAGCCGCGGCGAGCCATCTCTAGGACAATGGCCCGACCGATATTTCGTCCTGACCCAGTCACGAAGGCGGTTTTTCTTGGCCTATTTGGTGTTATCACTCTCTACTCCTGTTTGTTACAGTTAATCAGTGACGAAGCCAAGGCGTTTGTCGACCCGATTCAAGAGGGGTTCACCGTGCCTGAAACGGTGGAGATTATCGAGAAAAACCTGGGCTACTGTGGCGTGGTGGCCATCGTAATCACCAGACATGTGTGGTGAGACGATAACGTTTTCAAAATGCCACAAGGGGCTGTTGGGCGGCAGTGGCTCGGTTTCGAAAACGTCGAGCGCGGCACCCGCGATTTGCTGTTGCTGCAAAGCCTCCACAAGTGCGGGTTCAATAACCAACTCACCGCGACCGACGTTGATGAAGCGCGCACTTTTCTTCATCGCTGTGAACTGTTTCGCGCCAAAAAGTCCGCGGGTCTTGTCGGTGAGTGGCGCTGCGACTACTACATAGTCGGCATCTGCGAGTCCTTGGTCAAAATCTTCGCTGGCATAGATAGCAGCGAAATCGCTATCGCTTGAGCGTGCCGAGCGTCCGACACCGTGTACACGGCAGCCGACAGCGCCGAGCATTCGACCGATGGCCCGCCCGATTCCACCGACCCCGACGACCAGGACTTGGCAGCCCTCGACGCGTTCGGTCAATCGATACGCCCAGCGTTGTTCCTTCTGAGCTTGGTAGGTCTCCGGGAGATCTTTGGCGAAGGCGAGTATCAATCCAAGAACATATTCCGCGATGGCACGATCAAAGACCCCACGCATGTTTGTTAGTTCGATATCGCTCTCGACCAAAAAAGGACATAAAACAGCATCTACACCGGCACCGGGCCATTGAATCCACTGCAATTGATCAACGCAATCCCACGCATCATGCAGGTCAGTTGCGTCAAATTTCCAACCGAGCAGCACACTTGCTCCCGGCAGCGCATCACGAAGTGCCTTCAGATTCGGCGCACAGCGCACCGAAATATCCGAAAGTACGGTCTCGATGCCCGGGACCTCGTCGACAGTAGACACGCCGTGGATGACGATGGGTAGTTTTCTCGTGTTCACGTTATTGTTGAATTCCAGATAAGGTTTGACAAACGAAGTTTACCAACGACCCGGGGGGTGTAACATAGTACGTCAACTCTGAATCGTAAGGGTCCAACTCATGGGATATGCGACAACGGACGATGGCTACAGGCTGTATTTTGAGACGACAGGTACGGGTGAACCGCTCGTGTTTGTTCATGAATTTGCGGGCGACCACCGAAGTTGGGAACCTCAACTTCGTTATTTCGGTCGTCGTTACCAGTGCGTTGCGTTTAATGCGCGAGGGTATCCACCTTCTGATGTTCCCGAGGACGAATCAAACTACTCGCAGGCGCAGGCGTGGCGGGACATTCTCGCAATTATCGACCACTTTGGCTT
>DTWD01000368.1 GCA_012963185.1 Acidobacteriota bacterium | reverse complement strand
TAATGAGATCGAGGTCGCACCGTTTTCGTTCCGAGAATGTCGGATTGATCACGAATTCATTTTCGACGAGTCCAACACGGACAGCGGCTATCGGATTCGAAAATGGTATAGATGAAATTGAAAGCGCCGCTGACGCTCCAGTAAGTGCAAGAACATCAGAATCGTTCTCGGGATCAGCAGACAAGAGGAACGCAATGACTTGTGTTTCACGTCCCCACCCCTCTGGGAATAATGGGCGCAGCGGTCGGTCGATGAGCCGACTCGTCAGGACTTCTTTTTCAGTAGGCTTGGCTTCGCGCTTGAAGAATCCACCAGGAATGCGGCCTGAGGCGTAGGCATACTCTCTGTAATCAACCGTTAGGGGAAGGAAGTCGATGCCTTCACGGGCATTTGGTGCTGCACACGCGGTTACGATGACAACGGTGTCACCGTACCTGACAGTTACAGCTCCGTCAGCTTGTTTGGCCAACTTGCCTGTTTCAATTATCAACGGGGAGCGGCCGACATTCACTTGCGCGGTGTGCATAGGATTTGACTCCAGTCTTTCGATTTTTACGAAGCGACGGAGAATTGGAGGGCGGTCTTCGTGAGACCGGTCATTTGTCTCGCGTCTATTTGCGGATTCCGAGTCGCTTAATAAGCCCTGTGTATCGCTCGGAATCTTTACTTTTCACGTAGTCGAGAAGGCGTCGCCGTCGCCCGACCAATTTAAGAAGGCCACGACGTGAGTGATGATCTTTGGCGTGTGTTTTAAAATGATCAGTTAGATAACTGATCCGCTCACTCAGTATCGCAACTTGGACTTCAGGTGAACCTGTGTCGCTGCTGTGTGTTTGATACGAGCCGATAAGTTCTGACTTTCGCTCCTTGGCAAGCACCACTTGTAACTACCTCTCTCTATTTCCTTTACAGTCGTTTAGCGTAACAGCCGATCCTACACTAGAACAATCATAGGATGCAAAATCAGTGCTTCATCTGCTTTCGCGATTGCCAATAGCGCACCCTGGTCATTACAGAGTCTGACGAGTCCAGTTCCCCATTCTCGATCCGCTGACAGGATATCCGCGCGAGACAGGTCATTGCCGTGAGACGCTCGTTTCTTGCCATTCGTCGTTACAACGAGTTGGGGCAAATCAGGAAGAAGGTCTGAAATCGGTAGTAGATGCCTCACAAGATCAGACTGTATACTTTCTAGCTGAGCAAGGTCAGTAGATTGCTGAAGTCTAAAAGCACCACTTTGCTCTCGACGAAGTGTCTCCAGGCATGCGCCACAACCGAGAGAGATGCCGAGATCGTAAGCTAGTGACCGCATATAAAACCCTGGCTCACAATTGACTCGGCAACGTATGTGTGAACCGGTGATATCTAGGATGTTGAGTTCATGCACTGTTACTTCAACAGCGTCAGGCTTTACCGGTTTGTGATGTCTAGCGAGTTGATAGGCGCGGATCCCTTTGATTTTTTTTGCCGAAAACGGTGGTGGGATTTGCATGAAAGTTCCACTGAAGCGTGCTGCAATTTCCCTGATCTCTTTTTCGCTTGGTGGTCTAACCGGTCCAGAGCCAGACTGATTTTGTGAATCGGTCACAACAGTACCGGTTATATCGTATGTGTCGGTAGAGAGACCGAGTCGAATCAATCCTTCATAAACTTTCGGTCCGACTGCAAGTAGTGAAGCGAGTCTAGTTGCTTGACCAATGACTAAAGGAAGCACGCCGGTCGCGATAGGATCGAGCGTCCCTATATGTCCGACTCGTCGAACGCCGGAGATGCGGCGTACACGAGCGACAACGTCATGTGAGGTTATATCTTGAGGCTTATCGACAACGAGTACACCATCCATCATCAGACCTTAGATTCAAGGTTTAAAGGATTTGGTGGATCGAGTACGCGGTAAATTTGTTTTAAGAGTTCCGATTCCAATTCTGATTGCGGCAGTGCGGTTGAAAAACCTGCTGCATTGCGGTGTCCACCACCTCCATAGGAAACGGCGACTTGTCTGACGTCGATGTTTGCTTTGGAACGCAGACTCACACGTGTACTCAGAGTCTCGGTTCGGATCATGATGACGGCCTGAACACTGTTCGCAGAGAGTGGCAGATTGATCAAGCCGTCCATGTCGTCTGGAGGGCAGCCTGTTTTCTGCATTAGAGCATCGTCGACTCTCAGGATAACGACACGTCCGTCGCACTCGAGTTCCATTCGATCTAAGAGAGCACCTGTCAACTTAATCTTACCGATTGAACTGTTTTGATAGACAGCTGCTGCAACGTCGGTGACAATCACTCCAGCAGCTGCCACACGGCGACAGATATCAAAGGTTCGAGGTGTGATGTTGGCATGTCGAAAAGAACCTGTGTCAGTCAGGATGCCAACGTACAGGCCGATTGCAATCTCTGGTGTTAATGGGACATTGAGTTCTTTGACGAAATCGTACACTTGTTCGGCGCATGCGGCGGCAGTGTCATCATGCCAGTTATAGTCGCCGTACATCGAATTTCCAAGGTGGTGGTCGATATTGATGATCACACCGCGGTCAAGTCCATCGACTTCTGTACGTGACAGTTCGCCACATTCCAAGATCACCGCTGCGTCGTAGTCGTGCTTGACGATGTCGGCTACCTCGATTGTGGAAATACCTGGTAAGGTCTGGAGATACGGTGGGGGTGGATCGTGATTAATGATCCGAACTGTCTTACCAAGAGTTCTTAGAGTATGCCCCAGAGCAAGCTGTGATCCGATCGAATCTCCATCGGGCCTTGCATGTGAGGATAAAATCACTCGCGAATATTCTGTTAGAGCCTTCGCGACTGCGGTGAAAGAATTAGGGTTCATGTTCTTTTATTGAGGCATCATCATTCAATTTGGCGAGGGTTTTTTGATCTGGGCTCGGTTGTTGGTTCTCGATTTCAGTAAAGATTCTTGCGAGTCGGTCCTGCTGATCTAATGTTTCATCGTACATAAATCTGAGTTCTGGTACGTGTCTGAGCTGTAGGCGTTGTCCGATTGCTCGTCTTAGATAAGTTTTCGCTCTTCGAAGCCCCCGTGCCGTATCACGACGGTTACTTCCATCAAGAACCGTGTAATAGATACGAGCAAGTTGCAAATCGGCGTTCATTGATACGTGGGTAATCGTGACGGCAGACACAGCAGGATCGCGTACCGTCCTCGTTAGTAATGTGGTGAGCTCCATTCGTACGCGCTCCGCAACGCGTTCCACTCTAATGCCGTGTGCCATATTGCTTCATCGTAATGCTAGGTGAGCCACTCGAGCTCACTGGAAATAATTAAGCCGGGATCATGTCGATCGATCTCAGTTTCGACAGAGGTTAGCGTTTTATCGACGCCATCACGGTGGGTCGAGACTGCCAAGATACTGAGCTGAGCTTGTTTGTGAAAATCATTGTAGTTCGTCTCGGCGAGTGCCACATTGAGTTTCTGAAGACGAGTTTTTATACTCGTTAGTACTCGCCTCTTATCCTTAAGTGAGCGAGAACTCGGAATGTGCAACACGATGGTCAGAAGTCCGACAGCAGGCACCGGTCCGTAAAAGACAATGGACTAGACTGTCGCGGCGATTTTCTCAATCGTGAATGACTCGACGACGTCTCCGATCTTGATATCAGCAAAACGTTCAAAAGCGAGTCCACATTCGAGTCCATTTTTAACTTCATTGACGTCATCTTTAAATCGGCGAAGAGAACCAATGCGACCTTCATGTATCACCACGCCGTCACGCACGAGACGGGCATGCGCATCGCCTGACCGGGTAATTACGCCATCGGTGACCATACAACCTCCAGCTGTACCGAATTTTGGTACTTTGAATGTATCTCTGATTTCGGCTTGTCCTAATGGTATTTCCTTCGTTGTCGGTTCAAGGAGGCCAGCCATCGCTTTCTTAATCTCGTCGGTAATGTCGTAGATGACAGTATGTAGACGAATATCGACGCCCTCACGTTCCGCTACCGAGGTGGCGTTTCTGTCTGGCCGAACGTTAAATCCAATTACGATAGCCTTTGAAGTTGATGCAAGGAGAACATCTGACTCGCTGATAGCACCAACAGCAGTACGAATTACCACAGTTTGAACGCGTTCATTACCGAGTTTGCCAATCGAGTTAGCAAGCACCTCGGCTGTGCCTTGTACGTCTGCCTTGATAACGATAGGTAGTTCTTTGGCTTCACCTTCAGGCAGTTGTTGTTGAAGCGATTCGAGTGTGACCTTGTGCCCTCGTCCAACGAGTGCTTTTTCTTTGGCTTGGTTTTTACGAAGGACGGCAATCTGTCGTGCCTTCGCAGCATCTGTCACAACTTGAAAAGCATCACCCGGTTGTGGCAGCCCACTTAAACCAAGAACCTCAACTGGACTCGATGGTCCAACCGTACGCGTTTTCTGTAGACGGTTGTCTAGCAGGGCTCGTACACGTCCGACCTCAACGCCAGCAATAAAGTTGTCTCCCACGTGGAGTGTGCCATCTTGAACAAGAACAGTAGCGACCGGACCTCGACCACGGTCCACTTTAGC